>JALOMD010000092.1 GCA_025455595.1 Cytophagales bacterium
ACGGCGGGCATTGCGAAGTGCGTCTCATAGACCGACTCGCCATCCAAAAAAGCCCCGTAAACCGTTGCGCCTTGTTGTTTCAAATCTGCCAGATACGCCGCCAAGTCACAATAATAAACCGGCACCCGCGTAAACGAACCCATCGTGGCGGCAATGGTTTTGGGATTGTACAAATCAACCGTGTCGTGCGAGCAAACCACGCCGTCCAGACCGTACCAGTCGGCGATGCGTACGAGGGTGCCGAGGTTACCGGGGTCTTGCACGCCGTCAAGGGCCAGCAACATGCCCGCCGGGCCGGGCGCAACCTTGCGATTGGGCGGCATTTTCACCACGGCCAATGCCGCGTCGTTTGTCTGGAACGTGCCCAGCCGGGCCAGCATTTCCGCGTCCACGCGTTCTACGGCAAAGTTTTTGCTACGCAGTTCGGCGGCGTTGTCCTGCCAAAACACCTCGGTGACCAACACTGCTTCCACATCAAGGCCGGAACGCATCACTTCCAGCACGCTTTTGCCACCTTCCACGACAAATGATTGTTCGGCTTTGCGGTTTTTTTTTATTTGCAGCGATTTGATTCGTTTGGCCCACTTTTGCATATTAAAAATTCGTCAGTGGTTGGTCGTTAGTCGTTAGTTGTCAGTTGTTTGGAATGCCGACATTGGCGTTTTGGGCGTTTTTCAGCTAAAACGTTTCTGTAGGCAAGAGCATTTTGAGCATTCCGCCGAGTGCGGGATTTTATACCAATTTTGAATGATGAAACGCAAGTTCGGCGAAGCCAAATCCGCACTCCCACTTCCAATTTGGTATTATCTACCGGTTTACTCATTCCGTCAGAAACCAGTCCGTTGAGAAAATCCGCCTTTTCCGACTTCCGAGCAAACTTCCGGCCCTTTTGCCGGAAGCAAACAGCGTTTTGGTTGGGAACCATGCTGGTGGTCTTTCTGGCAAACGGATGTATCTCTCACGAGAAAGTGCTGAAACCCAACCAATACTTGCTCTACAGCCAGCGCATCAAAGGAAACACCCAAGTTGCAGCCGCTGAGTTGGAGCCTTACTTGGCCCAGAAACCCAATCGCCGCCTGCTGAGGCTGCCGATCTTCCCTTACCTCTGGTTGTACCGACAAGGCTTGCGCACCTACAGCCGGTCAAAAATAGAGAATGACATTGCGGAAACCCGACAAAGCCACCAGAAAAAAATCGAGCAAGCGGGCAACGACTCTACGCGTGTGCGACGGCTTGAGCGGAAACTCGAACGCAAGTTAGGCAAGCTGAACCGCCAACTCAACGAAGGCAACCGGCTGATGCGCATCGGCGAGCCGCCCGTAGCCTACGACTCGGCCTTGGCACAGCGCGGTGCCGCCCAAATGCAAGACTATCTCCGAAGCAAGGGCTATTTCAATGGCCGTGCCATACATACCGTGCAGCTCGACTCGGCCCGCCGGGCGCAGGTTGCGTACTTGGTCACCGAAGGCGAACGCACCTACGTGCGGCGCGTGAGCCGCGAAACGGACAACGCCGCCATTGACTCGCTGCTGAAAGCCAACCAAAGCCGAGAATTGGTACGGCCCGGCGACGGCTACGACGCTGCCCGCCTCGGCCAAGAACGCGACCGCATTGATAAAATCCTGAAAGACAACGGGTACTACAACTTCAGCCGCCAGTACGTCACTTTTGCCGTCAATGACACCATCCGCCCGACCGACACCACCGAACGTCGTTCGTTGGTGGACATCACCACGGTGGTGAACGAACCGCCGGACGGCACGACGCACCAAGCGTACCGAGTGGACGAGGTCTATTTCACCGAAGACGCGGGCACGCAAGGCCCCGCCCGGCGCGATACGGTGGAGTACCTGAATGTCCATTACTTGGCTCGTCGGCACCGGTTCTCGCAGAAAATCCTCAACGCCAAGATACTGATCCGACCCGGCGCGTTGTACAGCCAGCAGAAATCCGTTGACACCCAGCGGCTGCTCGGCAGCTTGGACATGTTCAAGTACGCCAACATCTTCTACGACACTACCGGCGGGCAGTTTTCGGCGAAGTTGTACACCAGCCCGTTGCCCAAGTACACGTACTCGGTGGAGGGCGGCGGCACCGTCACGCTGGCCAACGGCTTTCCGGGGCCGTTCGGCAGCACCAACTTCAAGATACGTAACGTGTTCGGCGGGCTGGAAGTATTCGAGTTGCGCGGCACGGGCGGCATCGAGGGTGTGGCGGGCTTTGGTACGGAGGTGGGCAACCGCATCCTGAGCAGCCAGCAGTTGAGCATCGTTTCCACGCTGACTTTTCCGCGCATCTTGTTTCCGGGCCGCTTCAAGTACCTCTTCGACCGTTTCTCGCCGCGCACCCGCGTGCAGGTGGGCTACAACTTCACCGGTCGCCCCGACTTCCGCCGGTTTGGTTTCCAAGGCAACCTCACTTACACGTGGCAGCCCAGCCTTGAAAAGCAGTTCAACGTGACGGTGCTGGAGTTGAACCGCATTTTTTCCAATTACACCAGTGACTCACTGGGTCGTGAGTTGCAAACACAGATAGACGTTGTGTTACGTAATCAAGGCAGCACCTTGTGGCGGGCTTTTCAAAAGGCGTTTGTCTCCAGCGTCAGTGCGTCCTATACCTACAACAGCAATGTGTCGAACCAACGGCAAAAGGCCCGTTACCTGCGGCTTTTCGCCGAAAGCGGCGGTTCGTTTCTCAACTTCAACGCGGCCACCAACTGGCTTCGCATCGGCAACGGCGACGTGGATCGCAACGACTTGCAATTCTACCGTTTCGTCAAGTTCAACGTGGACTACCGCTATTACCTGCCCCGCAAGGGGCGCAGCATGTGGGCGTTTCGGGTAAACGTGGGCCTTGCCAATCCGTACGGCCCGGCGGGTACTTTGCCTTACGAAAAGTTCTTTTTCTCAGGCGGTAGCAACAGCGTGCGGGCGTGGTTGCCGCGCCGCTTGGGCTTAGGCTCGGCCCGCGACAGCCTGGCGCCGACGGGCAACTACGAGTATCGTTTCGAGCAGCCGGGCGACATCATTCTCGAGGCCACGGCCGAATACCGCACGGGCTTCCTGCGTTTTAGCAACTTCAACGTGGATCTGGCGTTTTTCACTGATGCAGGCAACGTGTGGCTGTTGCGCCCCGACCGGTCGGCCCCGAACGGCAACTTCGAGTGGAACCGCTTCTACCGCGAAATCGCCGTGGGTTCGGGCTTGGGCCTGCGTTTCGACTTCTCGTTCCTGCTCGTGCGTTTCGATTTCGCCACCAAAATGTTCGACCCCGGCCGCCGCCCCGAAGACCAGTGGGCGGTAGGCAACATTTTCCGTCCCGGCTCGGTCTTCCGACGCGGCCAGAGTGCCATTAACTTCGGCATTGGATATCCGTTTTGACGGAATGCGGAAGGCAGCCCCCACCCCGGCCCTCCCCAAGGGGAGGGAGAAAAAAATCGGAATGTTGAATGCAGAACAAAAAAGCGTTTTGGGCAATTTTTGCTCAAAACGCTTTTTGCTTTATAGCACGAAGGCTTGTTTCCTTCTCCCTCCCCTTGGGGAGGGCCGGGGTGGGGCTACTTTGGGCAAAAATTGCTTAAAACGCCTGCGTATTTTCCGTATTCCGCAATCCCCATTCCGTATTTTTCCTGCCATTCTGTCAGTTCTCCGGGGAATTTTCTACCTTTGCAAACTGTTTCGTGTTGCATCACACCGGATTCCGGCAACCGACGTTCGGCGACGGGAGTCCGGCCATTCACTCATTCGACATTCAGCATTCAAAATTGACTCATGGAACGCGTCGTCCAACAACTTGACATACTGACCGAAGCCGACAAAGAAGCGTGCGAACTGCCGCGCATCTCGAAGGAAGAAAACAGGGGCAACACCCGCCGGATGTACATCGAAAGCTACGGCTGCCAGATGAACTTCGCCGACAGCGAGATTGTCACGGCTATTTTGCAAGAGCAAGGCTTCGACACCACTTCCGACTTCAACACCGCCGACCTGATCCTGCTCAACACCTGCGCCATCCGCGACAACGCCGAGCAGAAAGTGCGCCACCGGCTGCAACATTTAGTGAACGTGAAGAAACGTCGTCCCGGTACGCTGATCGGTGTGTTGGGCTGCATGGCCGAGCGGCTGAAATCGAAACTGTTGGAGGAAGAGAAAATCGTGGACATGGTGGTGGGGCCGGATGCCTACCGCGACCTGCCGCGCTTGGTGGACGAAGCCGATGGTGGCCAACGGGCCGTGAACGTGTTCCTGTCACGCGAGGAAACCTACGCCGACATCTCGCCGGTGCGCCTCAATTCAAACGGTGTCACGGCGTTCATCTCCATCATGCGCGGTTGCGACAACATGTGTTCGTTCTGCGTGGTGCCCTTCACCCGTGGCCGCGAACGCAGCCGCGACCCGCACTCCATCGTAGCCGAAGCCCGCGACCTGTTCGACAAAGGCTACCGCGACGTGACGCTGCTGGGCCAAAACGTGGATTCGTACCGCCTCACCCCCGACCCCTCTCCCAAGGAGAGGGGGGGAAACAACTCCTCCCCCTTGGGGGGAGGCCGGGAGGGGGCTGTTACTTTCGCCCAGCTTTTGGAGATGGTGGCGCAGGTTCACCCGGATTTGCGGGTGCGTTTCACAACCTCGCACCCGAAGGATTTGACCGACGAAGTGCTGCACACCATGGCGCGGTATGAAAACATCTGCAAGTACATCCACCTGCCGGCCCAAAGCGGCAACTCGCGGGTACTCAGGCAGATGAACCGCACCTACGACCGCGAATGGTACTTGGAACGCGTGGCGGCCATCCGCCGGATTCTGGGCGAAGACTGCGGCATCTCCACCGACATGATTGCCGGATTCTGCTCGGAAACCGAAGAAGAACACGCCGAGACGCTGTCGCTAATGGACGAAGTAAAGTACGACTTCGCGTACATGTTCGCCTACTCGGAACGGCCCAACACGCCCGCCGCCAAGAAACTGGCCGACGACGTACCGCACGAAACCAAAATCCGCCGCCTCAACGAAATCATCGCCCGCCAGCAGCAGCATTCGCTGGAACGCAACCGCTTGGATTTGAACAAGGTACACAAGGTGCTGGTGGAAGGCTTCTCGAAACGGTCAAACGAGCACCTGCAAGGCCGCAACTCGCAGAACAAGGTGGTGGTGTTTCCCAAGAAGCACTACCAAAAAGGCGACTACGTACACGTGCTGGTCACCGACTGCACCAACGCCACCCTGCTGGGGGAGGCGGTTTGATTCATTGCAGGCTGGAAAGTTGCAGGTTACAGGTTGCAGGTTACAAGTTGCGGGTTACAACCTGCAACCTTCCAACCTGCAACTTTCCAACTTGTAACCTGCAACCTTCCAACTTCTCAACCTTGAACTTTCATCATGGCTTCCGTAGATATTCTTAGCATAAAGCAGCGGTTCGGCATCATCGGCAATTCGCCGCTGCTGAACGTAGCGATTGAAAAAGCCGCCTTGGCCGCCCCCACCGACATGACGGTGCTGATTACCGGCGAAAGCGGCAGCGGCAAAGAGTCTTTTTCAAAAATCATCCACCAACTCAGCAGCCGCAAGCACAACCAATTCATTGCCATCAACTGCGGGGCCATTCCCGAAGGCACCATAGATTCCGAGTTGTTCGGCCACGAGAAAGGCGCGTTCACTGGTGCGGTTGACTCGCGCAAAGGCTACTTTGAGACCGTCAACGGCGGCACCATTTTCCTCGACGAAATCGGCGAGATGCCGCTGGGCACGCAAGCCCGGCTGCTGCGCGTGCTCGAAAACGGCGACTTCATCCGCGTAGGCTCGTCAAAAGTGCAGAAAACCGACGTGCGGGTGGTGGCCGCCACCAACGTGAACTTGCTCCAAGCCGTCGAAAAAGGCACCTTCCGCGAAGATTTGTACTACCGCCTCAACACGATTCCGATATTCGTGCCGCCCCTGCGCGAACGCGGTGCCGACATCCTGTTGTTGTTCCGCAAGTTTGCATCCGACTTTGCCGAACGCTACCGCGTCAAGCCGGTCGCCTTGTCCGAAGACGCATCGCAAATGGTGCTCAACTACCGTTTTCCCGGCAACATCCGGCAGTTGAAAAACCTTGTCGAGCAGATTTCGGTGCTGGAGATGGAACGCGAAATCAACGCCGAAAAGCTGCGCAACTACTTGCCGCAAGACCAGAGCAGCAACCTGCCCGCCCTGCTGAAAACCACTGACAGCCAGAATTTTACCGAGCGGGAATTGCTCTACAAAGTGCTGTTTGACTTGAAACGCGACGTGACCGAACTCAAGAAACTCTTCTACGATTCGGTGTCGGAAGGCCGCCTGAACGGCGACGTGTTGAAACACCACCCCGAGTTGTTCCGCGAAATCGAAGACGAACCCGTGTACCCGATTGCCAACGGCACGCCGAAGCCCATTTACCTCAGCCCGGAGCAAGACAACGGCAACGACATCGAGGTGGCCCGCATCGAAGACATTTCGCACGAGACGGAAGACGACTCGCTGGATTTGAACAAAAAGGAAAAAGAAATGATCATCCGGGCGTTGCGCAAGCACCGCAACAAACGCAAATACGCGGCGGAAGATTTGAAAATATCCGAGCGGACGCTGTATCGCAAAATCAAGCAATACAACATCGAGTGAATCAATTTTGAATGAACGAATGAGAGAATGAATGAATAACCGTTTTAGGCAAAAATTGCTTAAAACGCCCGTTATTAGCTTGTCATTCAGTCATCCGTTTATTTAAAATCGGGTCTGTATTTCAAAATTGGCACGCTATTTTCGGTGTGTCTTTCGCATCAAGCAGAAGGGCGGGTATTTTAGGAGAAAAACGCCCAAAACGTCATCCACTCATTCTGAATTCATCATTCTGAATTCAGAATTAAAATTGTACTTCAACATGTTGGGCAACATTGGCATATTGCTGCTGCTTTTCGTCACCGGAGTATTGCTGGCGGTGGGTGTCGGGTCGGTGGTGTTGGGGCTGTTTCGCAACCGCAACCGCTGGGTTTTCGTGGTGCGCGGCGTAGTGTTGAGCGTCATCTGCCTGCTCTTGCTCGGCCTGATTTTCTATTTCACAGAGCCGCTGGCACTATTGCAGGTAAGCCGATAGCCAGCAATGCGTTTTGGGCAAATTTTGCCTAAAACGGCACGGCAAGCCAAGCAAAGTTCACAAACCAACTGAAAGACCATTCACTGTCGCATGTTTGCTCATTCAACCGCCCATCGTCTCGCACACTTGATTCTGCTGGTGTCTTTCGCCTTGGCTTCACACGGCTGCCGCATTTACTCTTTTACCGGCAGTTCCATTGATTTCTCGGAGTACAAAACCCTGTCGGTTACCAATTTCTACAACAACGCAGGCACCGGCCCGGCCAATCTGTCGCAAACGTTCACCGAGCAGATGCGCGACTACTTCCAGAGCAACACGCCGCTGAAAATCGTCAATGCCAACGGCGACTTGCACTTGGAAGGTTCGATTGTAGGCTACGACGTGTCGCCGGTGGCACCTACGGGCAACCAAGGCACCCAGGTGCAAGCCTCGTTGAACCGGCTTACCATCCGTGTGCAAGTGAAGTACGTGGACTCCAAAGACGAGACGAAGAACTTCGACCAGCCCTTCGTTGCCTACGAGGATTTCCCCCAAAACCGCACCCTCTCCCAAGTGGAACGCGACCTCATCCCCGTCATTTCCGAACGCATCATCTTCGACGTTTTCAACCGCTCGGTGGCGAACTGGTGATAACGTTTTGCGTTTTGCGCAAAAATTGCCCAAAACGCTTTCGTGTCAGAACCATGATTCGTAGGATTCAAGGATTAACTTGATTAACAAAACGTGAATGATGGATAAATCGGTCCGTTGTCATGCCGACGCAGGAGGCATGACAAGAATGCTCGGCTTTAATTCAAGCATCTCTCTTTCAGAAACTTGCAACTTCGTTTACCCATAATTCACATTTTGTTAAAAGCAGCAAAAGCCGTCAAGTCACCGAAACATTTTCGTAACTTGACGGCTTTTGTCGTTGAAACGCTAAACGCTAAACGCTAAACGCTAAACGCTAAACGCTAAACGCTAAACGCTAAACGCTAAACGCTAAACGCTAAACGCTAAACAAGCGTTGCAGCACCTCCTCGCGGGAGAGGCCGGGGAAACGCGACCACACCAACGCCGCCATGCCCGCCGTCTGTGCGGTCGCCACCGACGAGCCGCCCACCGTCCCCGGCTGGTCGCCGCTGGTGGCCGTGGTAATCGGGTGCAACCCGTTCGACACTTTTTCCATCACCACCACAAAGTCGGTCTGCGAACCGTCGTGGCAGTTGTTGCAGCGGCGGAAATCTTCTTTCACGCCCGTCACCGCCGAAACTTCGGTCATGGTGGCCGGGAAAATCACGCCAAACCAGCCCGCACTCCACCCGAACGACGTACCCGCCGCGCAGAAAATCAACTTGCCCCGGTTGAACGCAAACCGCACTGCGTCAGCAATTTGCGAAGACGACGTGATGCGTCCCAGCGACATGCTCACCACCCGGATGTCCGACCGGTTGCCCGCCAGCACAAACGCATCCGACACACCCCTTACCTCCCGCGATTCGTCAAGCAGCACGTCGGCGGCGGCGCGGACGGTCACCAAGTCGCAGTCATAGGCCACGCCCACAGCGTTGCCGTTCACCGCACGCGGGGCCGCCAGCACACCGGCCATGGCCGTGCCGTGCCCGCATGGGTCGTCGGGCGTTTCGACGGGGCCGGTCGGAATGCCGAGGAAAGTGCTGCGCGGCAAAGTCACCCGTTTCTCCAACGTGCGTCCCTGCGAAAACTCGCCTTGATTGAAGTTTCCGCCCAAGTTGCCTTGGCGCGGGTCAACGCCCGTGTCAATGATCATCACCTTGATGCCGCCGCCCGCCGTGCGTGTCCACGCCTGCCCGATGCGGTGGTACGGGTGGTTCCACGACACCTTGGCGTTTGGGGCAATTGTTATGAAATCCACGCCCGGCACCAAGCCGGGGTTGGCAACATACTCGCCGCAGCCGCTGCTGGAAGCCACGCGGCTGGCCGCATCCGAGCCGCTCGGTTCGTAGCCCATCGGTTCGGCGTAACGCACCCACGGCGCGGAGCGAAGCTTTTCCAGCGTGGCGCGTCGGGTCACCCGCACGTTCACCACAGGCAAGACGTTTTCCCCGAAAACCTCCAATTGTTCCATCTTCAGGTCGGGGTTGCTTGTTTTTTCTTCGTCAAAAACCAATTGCAGCACTTGGCGGCGGGCGGTTTGCCAGTCGGATGCGTTCAGGTCAATTTGGTGGATTTCGCGGCTCAGATCGGATGTGTGACCGGCGGGCTTGTAGCCGACCGACAACACGCCGTCGGACTGCTCCAACGCCCGCCAAGCCACCTCAAGCGGAGCGGTGTTCCAGTCGAAACGACCGGTTTCGCGGACGGTCTTCCAGATTAACGCGTCCAGTTCGGTGCGGTTCCATTGCTGCGCCGGGCCGGGCGTATCAAGCACCTCGACATCAGGTCGGCAACTGATCAACACCAACAAAAGCAAGGCGGGGAGTGTGGCTTTTTTCATGGGAAGGTTTGGTTTAGGTCAGATGTCAAAAAGTGTTTTGGGCAATTTTTGCTTAAAACGCCCCCGCCAACCGCACCAGCGGTGCGTTTTGCGGGTACGGCCACTCATCGGCGAGTGAAGATAGGGCAAAACCAAACATGACCAAACGCAGAAATTATATTAATTTTTCGCAACAATGGAGTTGACGTTTTGTCTTGAATCGCGGATTCACACGGATGACGCGGATTGCACGGATGCTTTGTCTCGGAATTGACGCGTCTGTCTGCTCAAAGGCTTATCCGTGTAATCTGTGTAATCCGTGTGAATCCGCGATTCAAGACAGTTGCCGTTTTAGGCAAAATTTGCCCAAAACGCGACAAGTAGAACGATAAACGTCAAACGATAAACGGAGACACTGCGCCTCGTTTCCAAGTTTGGATGAAAATACTTACCTTCGTCTCCGCTTTAATCTGATTTTTCGGGTGAACAAAGACACTTTTCTACGATTGGTGCAACAACCGCGCGGCTTCTCAGACGACGAACTGGAGAAGTTGGAGGATGTAGTGACGGTGTTTCCGTACTGTGCGCTGGCGTACATGCTCATTGCGAAAGGGCATTTTGAAAAGGTGACCATGCTGGC
>JALOMD010000746.1 GCA_025455595.1 Cytophagales bacterium
AGATTGAAAAGTTGGAAGGTTTGAAAGTTAAAGGTTGCAGGTTTGGAATGAAAAGCGTTTTGGGCAAAAATTGTCAAATCCCGCACTCAGCGGGAACGGCCAAAACGCTTTTTCGGATTACAAATCCGAAAAAGTTTGGTTCGGGATTGCAAATCCCGAACAGCGGTTGAGTAACGAGAGAGATACATGGCAAACGCCTCTGACTTCTGACTTCTGACCTCTTACTTCTGACCTAAAATTCGTACCTCGTACTTCAAAATCATCCCGGCTGCACCATGCCGTTTTTGGCGAGGATTTCGCGGGCCAAGTTCAGGTAGCTCACGGCTCCTTTGCTTTCCGCCGGCACGCCGAAGCTGGGCGATTCGCTGAGGCGGATGTTGCGCGGGATGATGGTGCTGAACACCATTTGCTGGAAGTGGGCGTTCACCTCGTCCACCACTTGGTTCGACAGGCGTACCCGCAGGTCGTACATGGTGAGCAGGATACCTTCGATTTCCAAGCTGGTGTTGAGCCGCGACTGGATGATTTTTATCGTGTTCAGCAATTTGCCCAAGCCTTCCAACGCAAAATATTCGCACTGCACGGGAATGATGACCGAGTCGGAGGCGGTGAGGCTGTTGATGGTGATCAGGCCCAGCGAAGGCGAACAGTCAATGATGATGAAGTCGTAGTCGTTTTTCACGTCGCGGAGGGCCTCTTTCATCTTGTCCTCGCGGTTCTTGAGGTTGATCATCTCCACCTCGGCTCCCACCAAGTCAATGTGCGACGGCAGCAGGTTGAGGAAATTGATGTCCGTATTGATGATCACGTCCCGCGCATTCACGTTCTCAACCATACACTCGTAGATGCTGTACTCGATTTCCTTCGGGTTGAAGCCCAGCCCCGACGTGGAGTTGGCCTGCGGGTCGGCATCCACAATCAGGGTCTTGTATTCCAGAGCCGCCATGCTGGCGGCCAGGTTGATGGCGGTGGTGGTTTTGCCCACGCCTCCCTTTTGGTTGGCGATGGCTATGATTTTGCCCATATCAAGTGATAAGTCGTGAGTAGTAAGTCGTGAGTAAACAGCAAGTCTGGAAACGAAGGTTGTTGCGTTTCGGCAAAGCCGATTACGATGTGCGATTTACAAATTTGACGGACTATTTTTTATCGTATCTGCTCGGCAACGTAGCAAACGGCCTGCTTTTGTGTCGCCTGTTTGTCCGGCATGGCGGCGGGCCATGTATTTTTTGAATCAAAAACAGCCAGAATCTGTCCGCTCTGTAACGGACTCTTTGTTTAATCTCCGCGAGATTCATCTAAAAACGGCCAAAACACTTGGTTTTCAGCCAATTGCCGCATTTTTCCTACAGAAATCGCTTGTCTGCTCACAATCAATACAAACGTACTGAAACATCGGAATTCCGATTTTTTCAGTGTTTGTTTCGTTGAATATTTGTGGAGTTTTGCATTGCGTCCGGCTCACAAAGATAGATGTTTCACGCGTTCCACGGAAAATAATTTTCAATCTGTTTCCCCAAGGTTTCAGCCAGCTTTTACACGGGCGGTGTGTGTTTTCACACCGCCTTTTTTTATTTTTTGGCACGTAATTTTGAACGTAAGTCGTCAGTGGTAAGTGGTAAGTTGTCAGTTAGTGTTTCGGGCATTTTTTGACAAAAGGCGAACTTACCACTCATCACTTACGACTTATGACTTAACACTTACCACTGACGACTTACTACTGACGACTTACGACTCACTCCTTCCCCCATGCAAACCGAAGAAAAAGACAAACTGCGTTGGATTGAACAGAGCAGCCGCCTGCTCGACAGTGCGTTTCGCGTGCCGGGCACTAACTTCCGCATCGGCCTTGATCCGATTTTGGGCCTGATTCCCGTGGCGGGCGACTTGGTTTCGATGGGCATGTCGGCGATGATCATCTGGACGGTGATCCGCCACGGAGCCAGCGGCCGGCTCATCCTCAAAATGACCGCCAACGTGCTGCTCGACACGCTGGTAGGCAGCATCCCGCTGCTCGGCAACGTGTTCGACTTTGTCTATCAAGCCAACCAACGCAACGTGCGGTTGCTGCGCGAGTACCACTACGAAGGCAAGCACCGGGGCAGCGCGTGGGGCGTTTGGCTGGCTATTGTGCTGCTGGTGCTGGCATGGCTTGCCGCTATGATCTGGCTCGTGTGGTGGCTGTTCCAGCGTTTAGCGTTTAGCGTTTAGCGTTTAGCGTTTAGCGTTTAGCGTTTAGCGTTTAGCGTTTAGCGTTTAGCGTTTAGCGTTTAGCGTTTAGCGTTTATGCTCATCCTGCAATCTCCGTCTGCCGACAGGCAGGCTGTCTGAAAAGGAAATCATGTTTTTTCTGCTAATCCTGTAAATCCTGATTGGCTTCGCCGAACTTACGTTTCTGACAATTTTCGCCTAAAACGACAAACACAGAACGGTAAACGTGAAACGATTCGTTAATTTCGCCGCATGAACATTGTCTTTTTGGATGCCGAGACCGTTGGCGAACTGCCGCAATTGGAAGAGTTGAAAAAACTCGGCGACGTAACGTTGCACCCCCACACCGCACCCGACCAAACCGCAGCCCGCGTGCGCCACGCCGACATTGTGCTGACCAACAAAGTGGTGCTTGACCGTGCCGTGCTGGAACAAGCCCCCAACCTGCGGCTCATCTGTGTGACGGCCACCGGCACCAACAACGTGGATTCGGCCGCTGCCCAAGAACGCGGCATTGCCGTGAAAAATGCGGTGGGTTACGCCGTTGAAAGCGTGACGCAACTCACCTTTGGCCTGCTGCTCGGATTAGTGAACCAAACAGCCTATTTCAACCAATACGTGCTGTCGGGAGGGTATGCGCAGAGCAAGACTTTCACGCACTTGGGGCCTGAGTACTGGCTGTTGTCAGGAAAGCGGCTGGGGATTGTGGGCTTGGGCAACATCGGGCGGGGCGTGGCGGCGGTGGCCGAGGCATTCGGCATGAACGTGGCCTATAGCTCGACTTCAGGCCAAGAACGGCCCGAAAAATATCCGCGCCTACAGCTGGACGAACTGCTCCGTACCTCGGACGTGGTGTCGGTACACGCGCCGCTGAATCCGAAAACCCAAAACCTGATTGACTTTGCCGCGCTGAAAAAGATGAAACCCACGGCCATTCTGCTGAACACCGGGCGGGGCGGCGTGGTGAACGAAGCCGATTTGGCCCGTGCCATCGACGAAGACGTGATTGCCGGGGCGGGCTTGGACGTGTTTGAACGCGAACCGGCCGGAACCGACAACCCGCTGTTGCGCGTGCAAAAAACGCACAAGTTACTGCTCACGCCTCACATCGCTTGGGCCGCCCGCGAAACCCGTTCCCGGCTGATGGACATTATGCTGGAACACATCCAAGCGTTTCTGAAAACGCAACAGGCGCAGCAGTGAAAAGCCTCACCCCCGGCCCCTCTCCGAGGGAGAGGGGAGTACCTGTGAGGTGACCGAGCCTTTTGT
>JALOMD010000747.1 GCA_025455595.1 Cytophagales bacterium
ATTTGGACTGGGTGAAACCGCAACCCACGCCCACCGAAATCCCCTCGAAAGTGCCGCTTTCTCTTTACGAACAGGTGAATGAGAAGTACGCGGTCAGGTCAGAGGTCAGAGGTCAGAAGTCAGAGGGTTCTTGAAGATTCCCTTGTGTATTACATTTTAGCGTTTTGAGCAATCCCGACAAGTCGGGACGTCTTTTTGTTGCGTCGAAACGAGACAGGCGAGTAGGCCATTGTTTTGCTCAAGACTCAAGACCCGATACTCAAGACTTTTTCCTTCTGTCTTCCACATACGTGATTTGCGTTTTGCCGTGCGGAGCGGGTTTGCCGTTGATGTCCACGTTCACGAACACCATTTTGTCAATCGTCAGGATGCTTTCGCGGGTCAGTTTGTTGCGCACCTCGCAGCGCATGGTCAGCGACGTGGTGCCGAAATGCGTGGCCACAATGCCGATTTCAATGATGTCGCCCTGCCGGGGCGCGGTGATGAAATTGATTTCGGAAATGAACTTAGTGACCACGTGCGGATTTTCGAGCTGAATAATGGCGTACAGAGCCGCTTCTTCGTCAATCCATTGCAACAGCCGTCCGCCGAACAGCGTCTGGTTCGGGTTCAAATCCTCGGGTTTCACCCATTTGCGGGTGTGGAATCGCATTTCGGAAGGTTCCATGTATTGCCCAAAACGCCTGTAGCACATGCTTTAGCCTGTGCAAAATCCGACAGGATTTTTTTTCTACAACCTATACGCGAAATAGTACGTCGCCGACTAAAACCCGCCTGTCGGCGGCGCATCACGCCGTGGCGTGATACTACAAAACGTTTTAGGCATTTTTTGCTCAAAACACTTTCCTGTTTACATCCGCCGCCAAATGCCACCAATCAGTAAAAAGCTCATTCTATGAAATTTTTTATCTTCATCTTCGGCGGCATCGGCATTGCTTTGCTGATTGGCGCGGCGTTCGCCTACAACTACTCCAAGAAATTTATCGCCACCGCCCAAAAAGCCCAAGCCGTGGTCACTGATTTGCGTTACAACCGGAGTAGCAAAGGCGGCGGCACTTATTACCCGACGGTACAGTTTACGGCCAACGACGGCAAAACCTACACCGCTTACAGCAACAGTGGTTCTAACCCGTCTGCTTATGAAGTCGGTGAAAACGTAGAGATTTACTATAACCCCGACAATCCGATGGACATCCTGCTGCCCGACTTCTTCTCTTTGTGGGGCGTGCCGCTTATTTTGGGAGGCATTGGGCTGGTGTTTACCCTTATCGGCGGGGCCATTGTCTTCGGCAAAAGCGGCTCTCCGCTCAGACGTTCGCAAAAGGTTTGGTGATTTTACCTTTAGGACTTACGCAAAAAAGAAGCGATTAACTTTGGCAAAGGTTTTCGCGCAACTTACTCACAGCCAGCATCTTTGCCAAAGATTTGCGTAAGTCCTAACCTTGTTTAACGACCGGCGTTTTGGGCGATTTTTGCTTAAAACGCCCGCCGTTAAAATATGTTAAACTGGCACGGAAATGGTGCTTTTCGTTTGGGCAACCGCTACCTTCGTGAGGCAGCCGTTTCCTTAAACGCTGACTACCATGAACCGATACATTTTTTTCATGTTCATCCTGACGGTCTTGCTCGCCGGTGTGCGGCAGCAGGCCAAGGCCCAAGCCAGTCCGGTGGCGGGCTTGGTGCAAGTGCAGGGCTTCACGCTGCGCAAAGACAGCCTCACGCCTGCGCCTTACGTGACGGTGACCAACCTGCGCAGCCGCTTCGGCACCATCAGTGCCGACAACGGCTACTTCACCCTCCAAGCCCAGCGCGGCGATACGCTGGAGTTTTCGGCCGTGAACCTGCAACCAGCCGTTTTTGTCGTGCCCGCCTACTATCCGTCGGCGCGGCTGGCTATTCGGGCGGTACTCACCACCCGCACTTACCAACTCGACGAAGTGGTGGTGCGGCCCTATACCGAAAAACAGTTCAAGAAAGACCTGCTGGCCCTGCAACTGCCTGACGACGAGCCTGATTTGCAACTGCCCGCCATTCCGCGATTAGCCACGCCGTCTGCAGTGGCGCAGAGCGGCCTCGGCGTGGGAGTGACCATCGGCGGCCCGCTTACCGCTTTGTACGACCGGTTCAGTCGTGAAGCCAAGTCGCGGCGCAGGCTGGCCGCTATCATGGCCGCCGACCAGCGCAAGAAAATGTACAACGCCAAGCTGAACCGCGATTTCGTAGCCCGCGTCACCGGACTGGCAGGCACCGAACTGGAGGATTTCATTCAACACTGCAAGCTGGACGAGAATTTTGTGATCGAGGCCAACGAATACGAAGTGGCCGTTGCGCTGCGCCAGTGTTTGCAGGATTTCCGCAAGGGGCGGAATTGAAAAACCACGTGTCAGCATTAGAGTTACTATGAGCTGACAATCAGATACTTATAAAAAACGTAGTGCAGCCGCTCGCCTCTGGCGAGTGGCAACTGTCTGACCGCGAAGCCGGTCAGCCGGCCTCTGGCCGGGATGGGAAGCAATCCCATCGGCAAGTAGTTCAAAATCCCGATGGGGCTACGCCATCGGACAGCTGCCACTCGCCAGAGGCGAGCGGCAGCGTTTATTTTTGTAATCATCTGATTATCAGATTATAGTAACTTTATTAGCAATTTGTTGGGTTTGCGATTTATATTTACCCAAAACAATTCCGCTTGCTTGACAAACAAAGACGGACACATTAAAAAACTCCCAAAAGCCCCTTTGCAAGAGGTGGTGTTTGAGTTGTTGTGGGAAATTGGTGCGGATGCTTACGGCAACCCGATTGACCACAACTTCGAAATGGCTCAAGGCGTTTTCCGAAGCTCAATCATACGTGACTTCCCGGTTCAAAAACGTACCATTCCTGAAAACGCACCTTTTAAAGTTTATCCCAAAGCCGTTCACCAATTTTGGAAGGAAGAGTCGGTTTGGCCGGTTGTCCAATTAGGGCCCGGCATACTGGCCGTCAACGACACTGAAAAAAACTACGAATGGGAAAACAGCTTTTTTCCGTTAATACGAGATACAATGGAAGTGTTAGAAAAAAGCTATGAGGAAAGCCTGACGTACATCAATGCGAGCCTTAGGTACATAGACGCAGTGACGCTACCAGATTCAAACGCATTGTCTTTTATAAATGAAAATTTCAATATCAATATTTCTAATGATTTTGAACCTGACGGTGAACTGAACCAGTTCAGCCTCAGTCAATCTTTTTCCTTGCAAGACCAGACCCAACTGAGTGTCATTGTGTCAAATGGCATCGATAAATTTGACAAACCTGCTGTTATCTGGCAGACATATATTTTCAGTCTGAAGCGAAGAAAAAAGGAAGAAGTCGTACAATGGCTCAACTACGCCCATCAAACCGCCAGCGACACATTCAAAAAAACAATCAGGCCGACTTTCTATGACACCTTCAAATAATGAATTCCTGATTCAGGAAAATCATATTCAAATGAAGAGTGCGTCCGCTGGTTTCTACAAAATAGATGAGCCAGTGTCTGTTGTCAGCGAGCAAATGACTCTCATTCATAAGCAGGCCGAACTTTCGCGTGCCAACACTCTGGAAATAGAAAAAGTCAAAGGATTTCTTTCCCTCACTGACAACTGGGACAGCTACGGAGCCGCAATCGTTTCGACGACAGCCGTCGAGAAAGCAGTAGATTTCATAAGAAACCTGTCAAAACGCAGGGAAAACGTGTATTTTTCTTCGCCCGGCCCCAACGGCGAGGTGATGGTACAGTTAAAAAAGAACAACAAGGAAATTGAGGTTATTTTTTACGAAAACAAATCACGTTACGTGACTTTCTTCAACAACAATTTCTCAAAACAAGGTGACTACTCTGATCAAATACTGAGCGACTTGGTCGAGTGGCTGAACATCAATGGATAAAGGCGACAGAATAAGCCCCGACGAAAACCTTTGGCGGCGAGTGTACCGTACCGACAAAAGGTATATTGACCCTTCGGGAAGACCTACTTCGCGGGCATTCGCACCAAGACCGAAAGACGAAGGCAAACTGTCGGTTGACATGGCGAGACTGACTACTGTAGAAAAAGCCATCGCTGATGCCGAAAAATTCAAACTCTA
>JALOMD010000748.1 GCA_025455595.1 Cytophagales bacterium
CTGGCGGGCACTTCAAACACATAGCCGTGGTCTTTCTCGGCGACTTGGCCGCTACGCGCCACGTCCTCCTCGCAGGTGAGCCAACTGCCCCACGGCGTGCGGCCTCCGGCGCAGTTGCGGTTGGTACCCGCCAAGCTTAAGTACTGTATTTCAACGGCTTGGGTGCGGTGGTTGTACACCAACGTGGTGGTGCCGCCCAGCGACGGTTTCTCGCCCCGGCCGTAGTCGTAAAACGCGTCGCGGCTCAGTTTCGAAAGCTCTTCGTAGGCAGTTCCGAAGGCTCCTTCCTTGACATCGCCGACACTCAGCTCATGGTTGCGAACCAAGTGCGAACCAAGATGGTGCGGTCTTTGTCGGCCCGGAAAGTAGCCATGCCGTCGGCTTTGCCGGGCACCCGCAGGCCGTCGGTCATGGTGTCGCCGCGCCGCGAGATGATTTTGTACGAGAAGCCTTTGGGCAGGTTCAGGATGCCCGCCGGGTCTGGCACCAGTTCGCCGTAGCCGATCTTCGGGGCTATGGGGCGATTGAAGGCGGCGAGCCGGTGCAAACCCAAGAAGCCAAGGCTGGCCGCCCCGGAGAACTTGAGGAACTGGCGGCGGTCAAGGGTACTGTTCATGAAGCTGAATCGGTTTGGGAAATGGATAAAAAATGGCGGCCGGCTGCCGCATCCAAAACTACACTGCCTACATAACCTTAAAGACACCGAAAGGTTATGTTTTTGTTAAGAAGTGGTCAGTAATCAGTCGTCAGTGGTTAGTGGTCAGTCGTCAGTGGTGTCCCGACAAGTCGGGATTGCCCAAAACACCCGTGGCACATGCTTCAGCCTGTGCGAAACGTAAGTTCAGCGAAGCTAAATGCGAAGCATTTCTATAACGCAGTCTTATAACGGTGTTTTGAGCAAGAATTGCCCAAAACACCGTATTTTTGCAAGAGCGAGCAAGCCTGTTGGGAAAGATAGGCATGGCATCCCGACTTGTCGGGACAGGTCGTCCCCAACACATGGCATGACAAAACACAAGGCGTTTTGGGCAAAAATCGCCCAAAACGCCTTGTGTTCCCTGCTTTCCGGCACAAGCCGAATTCAAGTGCTTGCGGCTCTTTGGTTCACATCATTTCTCAAGTCAAAAACAAAACCAATCAATTGAGATGAAAGCCCGGTTTTCCCAACCGAGTCTTGTACCCAAGACGCAAGACTAACGACTCAAGACTTGTTGCTTACCGGTTGTTCGATGTAATGATGTTCGACTGCTTGCTGATGGCCATGAGTTGTTTCATGGTTTTTTCCATGCCTTCGGTGGAGCCGTCGAGGAAAATCACGTTGCCTTTGCCTTGCTCGGCGAAGTTCTTGACCGACTCTGTCCACATCGAGAAAAGGATGAACGACGCGTCGAGTTCGGCCTCCTGCATTTCCTTGGCGGCACTTGCCATCCCTTTCGCCACTTCCTCGCGGAACAACGCCACGCCCTGCCCGCGCAACTGGGCGGCGATTTTCTCGGCTTCGGCCGCGATTTTAATGGCGTTGCCTTCGGCCTCGGCGGCTTTGGTCTTGGTAATCAGCAGGGCTTGGCCTTCGTTTTCGGCGGCGGCCCGCAGGTTGTTCGAGGCCACCACCTGCGCCATCGACCGCATGATGGCTTCGTCGAAGGTGATGTCGTTCAGTTGCAAATCCATCAGGTGGTAGCCCCAGTCTTCCAGCGTGTTGTCAATCTGGTCTTTGACGTGCAAGATGATTTCGGAGCGCAGCGACAGGATTTCGGCCTGACGCTTGGTGGCCACGAAGCTCCGAATCGACCCTTCGATGGTGCGGATGAGGGCTTGCATGAAACTGCGTTCGTCCATGAACTTGAACGCCACGTTTTTGATGGTTTCCTCGTTCTGGTTCACCACCGCATACACGAGCATGGCTTTGAAGTTGACGTTGGCTTGGTCGAAGGTAATGGCTTGGAAGTCAAGCTCCACCGAGCGGTTTTGGATGGAAATGCGCTTGAATATAACCTCCAAGAACGGAATCTTGAGGCTGAGGCCGGGTGTCATGATGCGCTGGTACTTGCCGAACATGGTAACAACGGCCACTGTGCCTTGCCGAACGGTCACGAAACCGCTGAAAACAAAGGCAAGCACAACAAGAACAATGATAATGGTTGTAATTTCCATGAGAGTATGTTGAATTGAGTGAACGGGTTGGATGTGCCGAAAGATACGGCTTTACAGATTAATGTAAAAAGCCGCTTTTGGTGACCGTTGACGGGGGCGTTTTGGGCAAAATTTGCCCAAAAAAAATGGCACACGGATTGGACGGATGAAACGGGTTAAAAACGGATTCAATCCGTGCAAATCCGTTGCATTCGTCCAATCCGTGTGCTATTTGCAGACGAATGGTTTTGATTGCCTTTCTTCAAGACAACTAAGTTTGTCCCAAACCACCAACAGATTGAAAGCAATGTGACAACTCAAAACTACAGGGAACATTCCGTAGTTGGGTAATTCCGTTGAAGCGTAAGCCAAAAGCAGCAGCAAGACGAAAAAAGCGATGAGTTTGTCTATGAACAGAAATTTGCTTTTTGTGCCGAATGGCAAGGCGACACAGAAGAAAGTACTCAAACCCAAAACAGCGATGGAAAACACATCCGGCACGTAGAAAAAATGAACGTCTGTAAGACCAAAGCTGTGCGCGGCCACAATCAGAAAACTCATCCAACTTTCACAGAGAATCCAAAATAACTGGACAAGCAAAGTGCTGACAAACATTTTTGCGAGCCAGTTGCGTAAATGCTTCCGCAGTGGAAAATACAAAGGGAACGTCAGCGAAAATGAAGCGACAAAAAACAGCCAAATGTGCTTTGCAACCTCTATAGCATCATCACCATAGTCATACCTGACCGTGTGGTACTCAAACAAGTCTGTAAACGACACCATAAACACTGTTGCCGTACAGAGCAAGCTCAGAAAAATCATCTCTGTGAAATATGCCGTTCTCATACGCGCACCATTTTGTAATGCTCAATGTCACATTCCAAAAACATATCGCCGACGGGTCGGAAACCGAACTTGGCGTACAGCGGCATGGCCGTGACTTGGGCATGCAAGTAAACCGGTTTTTCAGTCGTTGCGGACTGGCTCTGTACGTCGTCCAGCACGGCCTGCACCAACGCCGAGCCTACTTTGCGGCTGCGGAAGTCG
>JALOMD010000093.1 GCA_025455595.1 Cytophagales bacterium
TTGATGATGGTTTCGTTCGAGAACCTGATCATGCTGTTTGTGGGCATTGAGATTCTGTCCATTTCCATGTACGTGCTGACGGGCAGTGACAAAGACAACCTGCGGTCGGCCGAAGCGGCGTTGAAATACTTTCTCATGGGGGCGTTTGCAACTGGCATTCTGCTGTTTGGCGTGGCGTTGTTGTACGGTGCCACGGGCGGTTTCGGGCTTTCGGCCATTGCGGCACACGTGTCGGGCGGCATTGGCGTTTCGCCGATGCTGTACTTGGGCCTCAGCATGATGCTGGTAGGCATTCTGTTCAAGCTTTCTATCGCGCCGTTCCACTTCTGGACTCCCGATGTTTATGATGGTGCCCCCAGCGTTTTCACGGCATTCATGTCCACGATTGTAAAGACGGCCGGATTCGCTGCCTTGTTCCGGTTGCTCTCGGCTTCGTTCACCGACGTATATAATTTCTGGTGGGTCAGCTTGGCCATTGCCACCATTCTGACATTGATTATTGGCAACATTACGGCGGTTTACCAGTCCAGCTTCAAGCGGATGCTGGCTTATTCAAGCATTTCGCACGCCGGCTATTTGCTCATGGCGGTCACGGCTTTCAACGACCAGTCGCAAAAGGCTGTTTTGTTCTATTCACTGGCATACGCACTGGCAACCATCACCGCTTTCGGCGTACTGATTGTGGTGGAACAGAACGCCAGCGACAAATACGAGGCATTCAACGGCTTGGGCAAACGTTCGCCGCTGTTGGCGTTCGTCAATACGGTGGCCATGTGTTCGCTGGCCGGCATGCCGCTGACGGCCGGGTTCATCGGCAAGTTGTTCATCTTTGTCAGCGTAGCGGAGAATGAAATGATTTGGCTGTTGGTGATAGCCGTGCTGATGTCGGCGGTGGGTTTTTATTATTATTTCCGTGTCATCATTGCCATGTACATGCGTCCGGCCAACGAAGCATACGTTACCGACAACACCGCAACGGTTTCCGGACTGTACCAATCAGTGCTTCTGCTGGCCGCTTTCTTGACGCTGCTGCTCGGCATTGCCCCCAGCTTAGTGACGCGTTTCATTTGATGCGATGCGTTTTGGCAGTTTTTTGCCCAAAACGGAAGAAGCCGACCAAATTTGGTCGGCTTCTTCCGTTTTGGGGCACAGGCGTTTTGGGCAATTTTTGCTCAAAACGCAGGCCGTGATAAAACAACAAGACCCCGCCATATTTAAGCGGGGTCTTGTTGTTACTGTTGTTGATTTGATGCGTTATTTCGCTTTCGGCTGAGGCTGGCCTTTGGGTGCCGGAGCCTTGGTGCCGCTGCCTGTTTTCGGCGCAGGAGCCGCTTGTTGAGCCTTCTGGTTCAAATCTTTCAATTCCACGATTTGCTTAGAGGTACTGTTGTTAGGATCCAGTTCCAAGGCTTTTCTCGCAAACTCTTTGCCTTTGTTCAAATCGCTGTACTTTTTCACCTGAATAAGAGCTAAGTAAGTGTTTGCGTTTACCATGTCACGCTTGAGTTTAGCTTGGTCAGTCTCAGCAGCAGCCAGTTCAAGGAACTTCTGGTATTCTGCCTCGGCCAAACCCTTGCTTCCGTCAATGTCTTGCTTTGCGCGGGCCTTTGCCTTCCACTGGTAAGCCGTAATTTGCTTGTTGGCATCCAATTTTGGAATCATTGCACCAAATGCGGTATCGGCCTTCACAAAGTCGTTTGCATAGTAGTTAGCCAATCCCAGCAGATAGAAATCAGTAGCCGTGGCTTTGCTGGTGCCGATTTTGCCCATGTATTTGTCCATCACTTGGGCGGAACGTACATAAGTTTTGCTATCGAAAAACTGCTGGGCTACCTCACGCATGGCACCTATTTGGGTAGTATCCATTTCACCCGCTTTCGTCAGGTTTTCCAAAGCTTTCGCCGTGTCGCCGCCAGAGCAGATTTGCAGTTTGCCCAAGTATTCATAGTCAGTGCCCATGACAATATCAGGCTTGGCTAATGTGAAGTACTTGTTCATGTACTCCAAGCCTTGGGGGCACTGCTTTGTCTCGTATGAGGCGTACCCCATCAGACGGTTATAAATCGCGCTGTTGCTGTACTGGGGTTTCAGCGTGTTCAGAATATCCAACGCCTGCTGGTGCTTTTCAACCAGAATCAAGAAGCCAGCATAACGGAACTGGTTGGCAGGGCTTTTGTCGGCCAAAGCCATGTACTTTTCCATGTACTCGATGGCTTTCGGATACTGTTTTGCCAAGTAATACATTTCGGCCATCCGGCGATATGCAGGCGCGTAGTTGGCATCAGCGGTAATGGCTTCGTTGTATTTGTCGCGGGACGCATTCAGGTTCTTGCTTCGGATAAACAAATCACCCAATCGCACGTGCGTTTTAAGCAATTTTGGGTTCAAAGCCAGTGCCTTGTCGTAGTTGTTGGCGGCGGTGGTGCCGTCCAGTTTCATCAGCGCGGCATCGCCAATCACCACGTAGGCATCAGCCAAGTTCTTGTTCAGTTTAAGGGCTTGGTCGGCATGAGCAACGGCCTCCACCGGATCCATGTTTCCTTCGTGCATCACGTAAGCCTCACCGATGCGGTAGAACACATCGGCGTTCTTGGATTTGGTGATTGCCTTTGCTTGGTCAAACTTGGCCTTTGCCTCGGCTTTCTTGCCTTCTTTCAACAGAAGCGAGCCTTGCCCCACCAAGCTCAAGCCGCCTTTTGGATCGGCGGCCACCCCTTTGTCAAACTGCATCCGGGCTGAGTCGGGTTCGCCAACTCCCATGTAATAATAACCTAAGAAAAAGTGGTTCTCGCCAGTCGGTTTGCTGCTGGCCAGCGATTTGAACACTTTTCCTGCGCTGGAGAACTTTTCCACTTCCATGAAGTTCAGTCCTTCGCTAATCGTCTGTGCAGTCGCTTTTTGTCCCAACAGCACGCTGACAAACACACTCACAAAAAGAAAAAAGGATTTACGCATTGGCAGTTAAAGGTTTGGTTACGAAACAGGATTGGTTAAAGTTTAGCTATAACGCTGGCAAGAGCAAAATCGTTTGTTGGTTTCACTTGAATTGAACCAGCCTCACCGGCATGGTGGCGGGCAGCAACCCGGCCTTTCTGATTATCAACTGGCCTTTCTCACTTGCCACATAAGCAGCAAATCCGGTGCCAAGTCCTACGCGTGCCTCACGACTTACGATATAAAGGCTACGGTACAAGGGATATTGCTTTGTTTGCAAATAAGCGGCAAACGGCTGAAAATGTTCTTCCACGGGTGCATCGTCTTTTTCGGCAACAGCTACCGTAGTGACACTGTTCTTGAACTTATACTGCTTGGGGTCGTCTTCCCAGTCGCTAATCCAGCTGACACCGATGAATCCAATGGCGTTTTCGTTCTGTTGTACGTACTCCATTACCTTCTGGTTGGAACCGGCCGCGAATACCCTTTTGTCAAAATCAGTTCCCAAGTCAAACTTGTCCTTTATATAACTCAGGTTGCTGGAGTTGGCGTTGTCAAACACAATCACCACGTCTTTCTTGGCACCTTTGCCACTCACCTCGTTCCATGTCTTCACGCTTCCATTCATTAGTGCCCGCAACCGATTCATAGTAAGCAGCGAGTCCGGGTTTTTGCGGTTTACAATCAGAGCCACCGCTTCGGTGGCAATTTTCAAGGTATCGGGCGTGATTTTCTTGCTGGCAAAATACGCCCGCTCCTTTTCGTTCAATGTCCTTGTCATCACAACAGACCGCACGCTGTCGGCAAGCAGCAGTTGCATGGCTTGGCCTTCGGTAGTATATACCGGAGTAATCTTGGCGTACTTGTAAGACGCTTGGAAAGCGTCCACCTCGGCTTGGATGATGGGTTGAAACGCCTCATCCACGGCTATGGAAATCTTCCCGCTGGTTGCAGTGTCAGCGGCGCGGTTGTTGCAACCGGCCAGCATAAGCACAAAGAAGAATCCTTGCATAACGGCAAGGATTCTTCTGTTCAAATAATTATCAAACATGTTATTTCGCCAATTGTTTCACAGATCGGTAGAGACGGAACAAGCCGTAGAGGGCCATTGCGGCACCAAACAGTATTTTCGCAGCTTTGGGCATCAGGTTGTCGGCCAGAGGCGTAAAGATGACTACCAGTCCCAAGACTACGTAAACCACCGCCATCAAGATACCGAACGAAGCGAAAATGGTCTCATGAAGCGGCCTGCGCTGTCTCATCGGCGTGACTATTGCGTCTGCAACGTGAAGTTGATGGGCAAGCTGTACCGCACCGGCACGTTGCGTCCCGACTGGCGGCCTGGCTTCCACTTCGGCATGGTGCCTACTACACGCTTGGCCTCTTCGTCGCAGCCGTAGCCGATGCCTTTGGCAACCGTCACGTCTTTGATGGTGCCGTCGGAACCAACAACAAACGATACGAACACTTTGCCCGAAATGTTCTGGTTTCGGGCTTGGGCCGGATAACGGATGTTCTTGCTCAAGTATTTGCTTAGTTCGCCAATGCCACCCGGAAATTCCGGCATTTGCTCAACGGCTACGAACGGCTCTTCCTCTTTCTTGCCTTCGTCAAGCAGGCTGGGACCTGCTTCAGGAACAGCCAAATCAACCGCCACTTCTTCCCCTTCTTGAGTTTCGAGGGCAATCTGCTTGTTTTCGGTTTCTTCCACGCGTGTCACCTCCTCCACAACTTCTTCTGCTTTTGCAACCTCCATTTCTACGAAACGGATAGTGGCCACTTGGGGGGGAGGGGGCGCAGGGGGTGGCGGCGGGGGCGGCGGCTCGTTAGGGTCAACGGGCGGGGGCGGCGGCAGATTTGCCAAGTCGGCCACTACTTCCACAGCTTCATCGTCGCCTTTTTGCAGAGAGACGAACTGCATGAAAATGAATGCTACCACAAAGATGGCACCTCCGATCAGCAATGACCGCTGCACCGTCTTGTTGTATATCTTACGGAGCATGTACGCGCCGTAAGCGTGGTTTCTGCCCTCAAAGACGATATCGTCTAAGGTGACATTCGGTGACTTATAGTCTATCATAATCAGTCAGTGATGTTGTTTTCCTGTTTGTACCTGGCAATGATTTCCTTGTCCTGCGGATACAGTTGCTGAATGGCGTACACCTTTGAATCAGTGATTTTCATCTCATCCAAAATATCCACTACGTTCTTGTAAGTAGATTCTTCCGTTGGCTTGATGATGAAAACTGCATCTCTTTTCAGGCTTTTGCCTTTGGCAACCATCTCCATTGCCATTTTCCGGAAACCATCGGCCGAATAGTCGGTGGTGAACACTTCCGGGCTTTCCACACCCCGGTAGTAGAAGATGCGGTTGTTCTTGTCCAGCACCACCGTGGTGGTCACCCGTTCGTCCACCTTAGGTGGCGGCGGGTCATTGGGCTTCGGCTTTTCAGGCATGCTCAGCAGCATGGTCTTGGGCTTGCTGAACGTGGTGGTAAGCATAAAGAAAGTAACCAGCAGGAACGCCAAGTCAACCATCGGTGTCATGTCAATCCGAGTGGAAACCTTCTTCGGGCCTTTTTTCTTACCATCCTTACCACTTGTATCTAACTCTGCCATGGGTGAAGTAAGGTTTATAGGTTATAATTTACGCATCGAAAGTTGGTGCGTTTTAAGCAAATTTTGCCCAAAACACCGATTACTGGTTTAGCGACACCAACGTTACTCTTTTTTGCCTTCGCCTGCCTTTTTGCCAAATCCTTCAGGCATGGCTTCGAGGCTGGTAATTAAATTGAATTTGTTCAGATTCTGTTCCATCATGGTGTCAATAACCTTTTTCACCACTTCGTACTTAGTTCCTTTGTCGGCTTTGATTACCATACGCAGTTGTCTTTCCCGGTCGTTGTTGTTCACTTCCGAATGGGCCAAGCGGGCATAGGTTACCCATTTCGCCAGTTGGTTGTCCAGCGAGTCGGTCGGGATGCCCGTTTGCAACTGGGCACGAGCTTTTCCAGTCGAAACCATCACCTGAGGCAATGCCGCCATCGGGGCGCCGAAGGTGGAGGTAAGCCGGAATTGGTTTTTTTGGTTTTCGCTAAAAGGCACCTTGTACTCACCGGCCATCTTCTCCAGCATAGCCAGACGGGTTTTTTCACTGTCCACGCCCATGAACACCTTCCCATCAGCATCCACGCTGATAATCAACACGTTGGCATCGGGAAGAATTGTTTCGGAAACCGAGCCGGGCGTGTCCACGACCACCGGCTCGTCGGGTTTGAATTTGGTCGTCAACATGAAGAAGGTGAGTAGCAGGAAGGCTACGTCACACATGGCCGTCATGTCGAGCAATATGGTTTTACGAGGAACTTTGACCTTTGCCATTGTCTTTGTTTTTCAAGATTGTTAAAGCCGCTTGTCATATAGATGCAGCAACGGGTGATTTTCCACAAACGTTTCGGAAAATTTTTCATTTTTTTCTCAAAACGCCTCCGTTGCCTCGCCAGCCGCGGTTTTGCCGGAACCGAAAGCAACCAACCGGGTACGGTGAATACACGCCACCAGTTGGTTGCTTCGGTCAGCCGAACGATTAACTGTGTTTGGAAGCGAAGTTCTGCATGATGCTGAAACCGGCTTCGTCAATGCTGTAGGTCAGGCCGTCAATCTTGCTCGTGAAGAAGTTGTAGGCGATGATGGCCAGTGCCGACGTACCGATACCCAACGCGGTGTTGATCAGAGCCTCGGAGATACCGGTCGAGAGGGCCGACGCATCGGGCGCACCGGCTTGGGCCAGGGCGGCGAAGGCGCGGATCATCCCCAACACCGTACCGAACAGACCCATCAGGGTGGCGATGGAGGCCAGTGTGGCAATGATGGTCAGGTTTTTCTCCAGCATGGGCAGTTCCAGCGCGGTGGAGTCTTCCAGTTCTTTCTGGATGGCCAGTACCTTCTGGTCTTTGGTCATGTTCGGTTCCACGGCCATCTCTTTGTACTTGTGCAGCACCGAGTTGATTACGTTGCCAACCGAGCCTTTTTGCTTGTCGCATTCGGCCAGTGCTTCGTTCACGTTGTCAGTAGCCAAGGCCGACTTCACTTTGCGCACGAAAGCGTCAACCGGGCCGCTGCCAGTGGCTTTGCCAATGGTAATGAAACGTTCGATGGAAAATACAATTACGGTGAGCAGCATTGTCATCAGGATGGGCACCACGAAACCACCTTTGTACACCGTGCCGAGATAGTCGCCGGGCAGTGGGTCGTTTTTGTTGTCTCCTCCTTCAAAGTGACTGCCGTCGCCCAAGACAAAAATGTAAATCAAAACGGCAATGATAAAAATGATGATTAGGGTAAGCGGTGCGAACCAGTCACTACCGGATTTCTTGTCACCCTTCTTCGGCTGAGCGGCGGGCTTCGTAGCTTGATTTTTCATCCAATTTTAACGTTTACGAGTGATTGATTGAGTAATTTGGTTTAAAGGTTGTGCAAGTATATTAAAAATAGTTGAAAGTTATTACACGCCGGTTTGACAAAATAATTTCGCTGGCTTTGGGCTTTTGGCTGGTATTTTCGGGTAGGAAACGCCAAAATTATTGAAATTTACCAATTCGCCGCCATGCGTTCGGAGCATTTTTCGGAAAAAATTAACCAAAACGCCTTGGGTCGTTCTCTTTCTCTCCTGAATATTACACACGAAAGAAATGTAACCGCAAACTGGCCGGAAAGATGAAAAAAAGTATTGGAAGATTCCAAATCACTGGAACACTTTGTTGCCAAGTTTGCTGTGTTTGCGGCTATAGGCGAAGTACTCAACATGACAATCAGCAGCAGATTGGTGGCAATGCCCAACACAGCGACAACAGGCAACGCAGGCACCCGGAAACTGCGTTCAAGGTTAGGTTCGCGTCTGCGCAACAGCCAAACGGCGGCGCAAACCATGGCGAAGGCGAACAAAGTGCCGAAGCTGGTCATTTCATTAAGCACACCGATGGGTGTGAAGCAGGCCACGGTGGAAACCAAGGCTCCCACCAGCAGCGTGCTCTTCCAAGGCGTACGGAAAGTGGGATGTATTTGGCAGAAAAACTGTGGAATGAGGCCGTCCTTGGCCATGCCGAGGAAAATGCGCGTTTGGCCGAGCATCATCACCAACATCACCGAAATCAAGCCTACAGTGGCGGCGGTGGTGATGATGAATACCGCCCAAGTCTGACCCACTTTCTCAAAGGCATAAGCCACCGGTGCCTTCAGTGCATCGCCCACAATGTCCTTGTAATTAATCATGCCCGTAAGCACTAATGAAACCAATATGTACAAAGCCGTACAGACCAGCAAAGACGAGATGATGGCGAACGGAATGTCTTTCTTGGGATTGATGGCCTCGCCCGCTTGGGTCGAGACGGCATCGAAGCCGATGTAGGCGAAGAATATGGCTGATGCACCACTGATGATGCCTCCCCAACCGTAAGCCGTGTGCGGGTTGCCGTCCTCTCCGGTCACCATCTCAGGGGCGGGAACAAAAGGCGTCCAATTGGCTTGATTCACATAAAACGCCCCCACTATGATGACGAACAGCACCGCTGACACCTTTAGAATGACGATGATGTTGTTGGCACTGGCCGCTTCCTTGATGCCTTTGACCAAAATCAAAGTCACCACCCACACAATAATGAAAGCGGGTAAGTTCATGGCAAAGCCGGGCTGTTCCAAACCATTGTCGGTGGCAAATTTTGCGGCGGAGAAGGGGTCGTTGCGGAGCCAAAACGGGATTTCTATGTGAAACAGTTTCAGGAGTTTGGCGAAATAGCCCGACCAACTCACGGCGACGGTCATGGCACCCATGGCGTACTCGAGTATGAGTCCCCAGCCGATGAGCCACGCAAATATTTCCCCGACGGTACCGTAGGCATACGCATAGGCAGAACCTTCGACGGGAAGCATGGACGCGAATTCGGCGTAACACAGCGCGGCGAAAACGCAACCGATGCCTGCCACCACGAACGAAAGTGCCAAGGCCGGGCCGGCGTGGTAGTGGGCAGCCGTACCTGTAAGCACGAAGATACCGCCCCCGATGATGGCGCCGATTCCAATGGCCGTGAGACTCCATTTGCCCAAGACACGCTTCAGCTCGCTTTTCTTGATGTCAGCTTCATAGGCCTCCAAAGGCTTTTTACGCCAAATGCTTGTATTCATAAATTTCAAATGAGGGTTTGATAAGTGGATTGAGACTGATAAACGGCTATTCGGCTGCACACCGATCACCAAGAAAAGGAAGGAGGAAGGGCACTTTTGCCAGTGGCAGCGGGGTTGATGTAGAAAGAACCATAAGTGTGAATGTTGGGTAGGTTGATAGAAGTACGAGTTATGGGTTAAAAGTTACAGGTTCCAAGTCTCAGGTTGGCGTTTTGGGCAATTTTCGCTCAAAACGCCGACAATTGGGTTCGCATTGGTCTGGCTGTAAGGCGACCAATTTGCTGAAAGATTTTGAAGTAAACCAAGCGAAGCAAACATTTTTTATAAAAAATGTCCTTGGCCGTAGCCTCGCGCGACGAAAAACACCGTTTTAAGCAGCACAAGGCCTTGCGTTTCAGGCGTTTTTCGCCGAAAACGCTTTACTCAGCCCGTGTAAGGACAATTTCCTCGCCGGGCGTGCAGTCTTTCTCGAACATGCCGCCCGTTGCAGGCTGCGTGCCGACGCGGTATTTCTCACCAAGATTATGGGCCAGTCGCAACTTGCCACCCCGCAGGCTTTTCACACGTACCTCGGCCACCCGGCCGTCAACGGCTTTTGCGCTGACTGTAAACGCACCTTCGGCGCGAATGTTGCGAAAGCTCACGTTTTTCCATTGATAATGCAAGTTGGGCAGCACGTGAATCGCGTCGCGGCGTTGCTGCACCAGCAGTTCCAACACCGCCGACAGCGCACCGAAGCCCGCGTCAAGCTGCATGATTTCGCCGTTGGGCGTGTTGGGCGGCAGTTTGTCCCAAATCGGTTGCCCGAAGACACTAATGCCGAACTTGTTCGCGTTGTGCGACGTGCCGCGACCTTCGTTTACGAAGTTGGCGTGCCACCAGTGCAGCAGGCTTACGGCAGTCTCGGTGTTGTTCATGCGGTTGTGCAGCACCGAGGCCCACGGCACGCACCAGCCCGACCACATGCCGGTGCCCCGGTTCACCCAGCGGTTGATGCTCGCCTGCACAATTTCCTTGTGCTGCGGGTCGGCGGGGTCAATGGTGGCGAACGGATAAATGCTGCCAAGGTGTGAGTGATGCCGGTGGCTCTCGATCAAATCTTGGCCTTCCCAAAGAGCGATGCGTTTGCTGCGCAAGCCGGGCCATTCGTCTATCCAGGAGCCTTCAAACGTGGCATAGGGCGGCAAGCGGCGCGACACGTCGGCCCAGCGGGGGTCGGCGGGCTTGCCCAGCAACTGGGCGGCAACGGGCAGCACCTCGGCGACTTTGTGCAAAGCCGCCAGTTGGAACGACGCATCGCGACCCCAAGCCGTCATCTGGTCGCCGCGAAACTCCGGGCTAACCGATACCGGCAGGCTGAACCGGCGGCCCCCCTGGCCGTCGTCTGTTTCCTCCAACATGGCCCAGTAGCCTTCAAACGCCCCCACCAGTAGCGGCCAAGCAGTTTCGCGCAAAATGGCTTCGCCCATGCCGTAGCGGTAGTGCTGCCAAGCCAAGTAGGCCATCCATGCGGTGCAGGCGTGGTCAATGGTGCCCGTCCAGAAAGTGCCCACCACGCGGCAACGGTCGTCCACGGCGTGGGGCAGCATCAATGCACCGGGCCTGCCGAAGAACTTTTCGCCGTTGGTCTGGAGTTGCGGCAGCCAGCTTTTCATCATGGCCCACATCGGCTCCAGGTGCGACAGCCGGTTGGTTGCCAGCACCGGCGTATAAATCATCTGCACATTGATGTTAAAATGGTAGTCGTTGCTCCACGGGGGCAGTTGGTAGTCTTCCATGAACGGCCCTTGCAGGGTGGCGGCCACACCTTGCGGCGGGTGCGTGCAGGCTTGCTTGTACAGGCCGTAGTCCGTAATTTCCTGCAAAACCGGGTCGGGCAGGGTGATTTGCGGCACATCGGCCCAGTAGGCGGCCCACCATTGTTTCTTTTGCTTGTCGAGTTCCGGGAAATTGGCTTTTGGGAGTGCAGTCTGTAAGGCAAGCGTTCCGCCTTCGCCGAGGTGCGAGCCGATCAGGATGCGGTTGCGACCACGGGTGGCCTTGTCGAGCAGATAGGCAATGGTCAGCGGCTCGTCGGCGGGCAGGGTTTGGGTGAAGTCTTCGTAAACAATAGCATTCAGGTAGTCAAACGCTTTTTTGGACGTTTTGGGGGCCGCCACGCCGGTGCTTTGCAACGCCGGCTGCACTTTCGGGCTTTCGTAGGACGGAATCAGTTTCGCACTCACTTTGCCGATGGCATCCGGCGGCACTTCCACCCAAGCCAGTTCTGCCGTAGGGCTTTGGCCGATGGTCAGCGTTTTTTCGAGGTTCGATTTGTCTTTGGCAATGACGCGGATGTCGGCGGTGGCAAGCAGCAGCTCGGCACGCACCAGCCGCCAGCCTTCAGGCAGGGTGATTTCCAGCCGCCCGCCGCCGATTTGTCGCGGTTCCTTGGGCTGGTCTTCGGATTTTTTCGGCACCTCGAACACCTTGCGCAGCCCCGCTTCGTCCTTGGCTTCGAGCAGGCGTTTCACTTCTTGGTACGTGGTGCGGGCCGAAAACTCGTTTCCGCCCCGGTGATCCCAAAAACCGGCGCGGCCAATGGTAATGTTGAGTTGGTTATCTTTGCCCCAGACCATCAGCCCTTGCGTGCCGTTGCCAAGCAAAACGCCCGTGTGCGGCCGGTTCAGCGGAAACTGCCAAACCAGCATTTTGCCCGTCGGCTTTGGCTTGGCGGCAGGCTGTGCAAATACCTGTACGGAAACCAGTAGCCCAATAAACGCAAATTTGGAGAGTAGGTCTTGGGTCATAAGTCTTGGGTTTGGGCGGTTTTGTCTTGGATCACGGATGAAACGGATGACGCGGATTTCACGGATAGGTTTCTGATAAATGCTTGTCCATAAATAGTTTCATCTATTTTTTGCTTGAAACGCCCCTGCTGTAAAATACTGAAAGTCAACGCATTAAAACTTTTCACCAAACATCAACCACTAATGACCGAATGCATTGGTTAGTTAAGTTATATGCACAAGGTTGCCAGTTTGTAGTCCCGACGTGTCGGGATGCCATGCTTGCATGGCTTGGTTGCGGCAAAAGTCGCTTCGCGACTACTCCTACCACTCACACCCTTTTTTGGATATAACTTGACCAACCAATTCAATCAGGTGCTTAAACACTCGCGTTCACTCAAAAGCTCCATATCCGTGAAATCCGTTTCATCCGTGATTCAAGACAAAAGTGTTTTGGGCAAAAATTGCTCAAATTGAAAATCCCGCAACAGAGGGAACGTCCAATGAGCAATTCGCAATCAACAATCAGCCATTGCCCCACCAATTTATGCAAGAATTTCCACCGAAAACAACAACCTATTTTCACCCATGAGAAAAACAAACCGGTTGCCGTTGGCCATTGGCCTGTTGGCGGCGTTTTGGGCTTGCCGTTCGCCGCAAAACAACGCCGAGCAACAAGCCGCTGACACAGTGGCGACAGAGGTCGTTGCCGCCGCCCCTCAACGGGAAACGGCCAACGAGCTGCCGCCTGACACGGCCGAAAAAGCTGAAAAAGTTGCCAAAACACCGTTGTCTGCCGCTCCAAACCTGAAACAGATGCCCGACAGCGGATTCGTGGAATTGGTGACGCTGGATTCGACGCTGGTACTGGACATGCGGTATGCCACGCCGAACAACTTCCTGAAGGAGAAGGTATATGAATGCGACAAATGCCTGCTGCGGAAGGATGCGGCCTTGGCGTTGGTGCGGGCCAACCAAGCGTTGCGCAAGCAAGGCTACCGGCTCCGGCTGTTCGACTGCTACCGGCCGCTGGACGTGCAGAAAAAGATGTGGAAAATCATGCCGAACCCGAGCTTTGTAGGCAATCCGTACGGCAACGGCTCGATGCACAACAAAGGCGCGGCCGTGGACTTGACCCTTGCCGACAGCACGGGCCGCGAACTGGACTTGGGCACGCCGTTCGACTTTTTCGGGCGGGAGGCATACCACGCCTACACCAACCTGCCGCCCGATGTGCTGGCCCGCCGCCGCCTGCTGAAACAAACCATGACGGCCGCCGGTTTCAGCCCCATCACTTCGGAGTGGTGGCACTATTCGTACAGTCGCAAAAACTACCCCGTCACCAACTTCAAGCCGGAGTGCGAATAGTTTTTCGATGCTTCGTACTTCGATGCTTCGTTGCGTTTTAAGCATTTATTGCCTAAAACGCTTCACGAAGCATCGAAGTACGAAGCATCGCGAGTACGTTATACTCGCTCCAAAATCAAATCCCTGATGCGGCGGGCATCGCCTTTGGTGAAGCCTTTGATGACGATTTCGGGACGGGCACGCGGCAGGATGCGGATAGTGGCGAAAAAGATGCCCCGGTCAATCTCCACGCCCGAAATGTCGGAGTAAAAGACGAAACTGTCAGAGCCGCCGAGGATTTTCTTGGTACGAAACGACACGCCTTTTTCGTTGAACACCACTTGGTCGGGCGTGAGCAAATCGGTGAGGCGGCTGGCGGTGAATACTTCGTTCATATCAGTCGTTAGTCGTCAGTGGTTAGTCGTTAGTGTTTGTTCATAGGGCGTTTTGGGCAAAATTTGCTTAAAACGGCTTTTTGTCTGAACCTTGATTCTCAAATGATTCAAGGATTACCATGATTGAGAAGCAAATAATCATGCTCATCATAAAATCATTGTAAAATCGCAATTCGGGCAAGGCGTTTCGGGCAAACCCGCCTGCCGGACGGGCAGGAATCGAAGATGTCGCCGTTTGCCTGCCACGCACTTGGCGTGGGCGGTACTGGCAAATCCCGCAACTGCCTGTGCCGACCACGCCGGGTCGTGGCAGGCCTGCCGGGATTGCGAACAGCAAACGGTAAACGCCTTTCGGCGGGTTTTGCAAATGTACCGCTTTGAACGAAAGCACAAACGAAAACCCGTTTTGTTCACAAGCCGTTTTAAGCAATTTTTGCCCAAAGCGGACAGACGCAAAAATAACCTGTAGGCGTGTTCGGAAAGATAAGCATGGCATCCCCACGGATCGGGACAGGTCGTCCCCAAGACATGCCATGAGACGCTGGCCGTTTTAGGCAAAAATTGCCCAAAACGCATTCTGAATTCATAATTCTGAATTCTAAATTAAACAAAACATGCCTCTTCTGCCGCCTCCCTCCTACCGGCCGCCCGCCCACCAGTGGAACCGCCACTTGCAGACCATCCTGCCCAATGTGTTTCGGCGCGTGGAAGGCGTGCAGTATGCCCGCGAACGCATTTGGCTGCCCGACGGCGACTTTCTGGATTTGGACTGGAGCCGCGTGCCGCCGCCCACGTCGCGGCTCGCCATCTTGACGCACGGACTGCTGGGCAACGCCCACCGGCCCTACATGCTGGGCATGGCCAAGGCCCTGAACCGCCGGGGCTGGGACGTGTTGAGTTGGAACATGCGCGGCCTGAGCGGCGAACCCAACCGCCTCGAACGCATGACGCTCCACGGCAGCAGCGAAGACTTGGCGGCGGTTGTGGGCCATGTGCTGCGCGAAAGTCCGCAGCCGTACCGGCACATTTCGTTGATTGGTTTCAGCAAAGGCGGCAACATGTCGCTGAAATACGTGGGCGAACTTGGCGAAAACGTGCCCGCCGAAATCAAAAGCGTGGTCGCGATTTCCGCTCCGGTTGACGTGCTGGGCAGCGTGTCGGCAATGGGCGACAACAGCCTGTACGCCAAGATGTTCCACCGAAAACTGCGCAAGTTTCTTTTGGCAAAATCCGCCCAAATCGCCCCGGCCGACTTGCGCCGCTTGCTGACCTGCCGCACCATCACCGAAATGACCGAATGGTACATCGGCCCGCTGCACGGTTTCCGCAACGCCGAGGATTATTGCGTGCGCAACAGTGCCTTGCCGCATTTGCAGCGCATCCGCGTGCCGAGCCTGCTGCTCAACGCCCTCAACGACCCGGTGCTGTCGGAAAGTTGCTCGCCGCGAGCCGTGGCCGAGCAATCCGAATACTTGTTCTTGGAAACGCCCGCCTTGGGCGGCCACGTCGGTTTCGGCCTGCTGCACGACGAAAACACATGGGCCGAGCAACGCACGCTGGCTTTTCTGTCGGGGCTTTAGAAACCTAAGAGGTTATTTAAAATTCAATTTGAAGGTTGCGTTTCGGGCAAAAATTGCCCAAAACACCTTTGTTTTTATCCGTCATTGCGAGCCGCAACGAAGTGGAGGCGTGGCAATCTTATTCCCACAGGCCCGGAAAATGGCTCTGCCAAAGGCTCGCGACACTCCGTAGCAGATTGCTTCGCTTCGCTCGCAATGACGGATACTTTTTAGCCGTTTTGAGCAAATTTTACCCAAAACGCCTCTTGTACCCCACGGCCTACACTTCCTGCCACAGACCTTTCCTCCTAACAGGACACCACAGGATGCCCAATTCTGCTGCTTCGGTTTTCTTGACTGAAAAAAATCGCTTTTTCTCTTAACATTGTACAAAACCG
>JALOMD010000094.1 GCA_025455595.1 Cytophagales bacterium
TGCCCGGCACACCGCGCGGCAACTGGGAATGGCAACTCGCCGAAGGCTGGGAACCGGAAGGCTTGGCCGAACATCTGAAACACCAAACCGCCGAAAGCGGGAGATTAGGTCAGAGTTAAGAAGTCAGAGGTCAGAAAAAAGTGGGCAGTGGCAGGCGGCAGTCAAGGTGTTTTGAGCAATACCGCCGGGTGCGGCATCTTCGATTTCTGCCCAAAACGCTCCTGTAATCTGCAACCTTCCAATCTTCCAACTTTTCAATTTTTCAACCTGAGACTTGTAACCTGTAACCTGCAACCTTTAACCTTTCAACCCTACCCATGCTCGTCAGTGCTACCGAAACCGGCTGGAAAATCATTTACCAACGGGCACACGGACTGCTGGCTGCGCAAATTGCTGCGCAGTGGAAAGCAGCCGAACGGCCGCCGTACTGGACGCAGACGTTGGTTGCCATTGCCGAACACGACGACGGACTGGCCGAGTCGTCGGCGGCCGAAAACCTGACCGAAGCCGGTGCGCCCCGGCACTTTCAACTGCTGAAGTTCAGTCCGGCGCAGTATCGCAACGTGATGGAAATCGCCTCGTCCAAAAGCCGCTGGAACGCCCTGATGACTTCGCTGCACTTGTCGTTCATCTACGGCGGTTTGGAAGAAGCTGACGCGGATTTGAAATCCTTTGTGAAGGAACAGGATGCCTACCAAAAACGGCTTTGCAAGGAACTGAAAATCACTGGTGCGGAAGCCAGACGCTGGTACCGGTTCGTGGAGTGGTGCGACGCGTTTTCGCTCCTGTTGTGCATGGACAAAGTGCAGCCCGAACAACGCCGCATGGACATCAGCACCGGCCCCAACGGCACTACGCACCAACTCTGGCAAGACCAAGCCGGACACCTGCGGGTGGAGCCGTGGCCGTTTGAGGCAAACTCCTTCGATGTTGAGGTAGAGTACCGAACCGTCAACCAACTGTCGTTCGCCTCACCCGACGAATTTGCGCAAGCCATGCAAAAAGCCGAAGTGCAAGTGATGCAATGGCGTTTCCGCCGCTCGGAAAAGTAAGCTCTTCGAAGACGTTTTAGCCGATTTTTGCCTAAAACGCCGTTGTGTAGCTGGCGCAAGCGTCCGCTTGCGCCTTTTTTATTGACCAGCGTCCGCTGGTCGCAAACCGGCAGGTTTGCAAAAACGGATGTCAACAGAAGCGTAAACAACAGGTGTTTCAGGCAAAAATCGCTCAAAACGCTTTTGGTTTACTCTTTGCAGGAGATACACCTCGGCACGGTGACGACCTTTGCGAGCCTTTGGCTCGCGACCAGCGGACGCTGGTCAAATCGTGGGCATCACGCCGAGGCGTGACGCCAGTTACACAACAGCGTTTTAGCCGATTTTTGCCCAAAACGCTTCTTCTTCTGCAACTGCCGACCGCTGCTGCTACTGCCTGCTTTTTTTCCGCAATCCGCCCTCCGAAACCCGAAATCCGCTTCCGTTCTTACTTGCCGTTTGGCAACGCGTTGACGGCCAACGCCGTAAAACCGTTAACTTGGCGGCAACTCCGCGTACTATTTCCGGCGGAGGTGCGTTACATCCATTGGTTCTTCGTTAGGTTCACATGCTTTTGTCTATCCGTTACAAGTGGGTTGGTTTGTTGCTGCTCGTGCTGCTGACCACGTTTTTGGAATCGTGCCGCGTGAAGCGGTGCCCGTTGGACAACTGCCACATCCGAATGCGTCACCGGCACCCGTCCATGATGCGCGGCGGCAGCGACGGCGTGGTCTATGACCCCAACGCCGGTGACGAGTCGGCCTTGGGGCCGGTGTACCGGGGCGTACCTTGGTGGCAAGCTTACCGCAAGGACAACAAGATGCGACAAGGCACCAAAACCCACCAACGCGTGTCTATGCGCGACCCTAAAATCGGGCAGGGCTACAAGCCGGGCTACAAGTACAAGCACAAGGACAATACGCCCGCGTGGAGCGAACGAATCGTGAAATACAAGAAGAAAAAAATAGAGGACGACGAAAAGGCCGAACGCAAGGCGGCCCGCGAAGAGGAAAAGAAGGCCAGAAAAGGCGATTCCGAAGCCGATACGCCGGACGGCGACCAAACGGAAGCCGACACCACGCCCGACGAAATGAAACTCTTCGGCGGCGAACAGCCCGCCGACGGGGGCGAAGCCAAAAAAGAACGCAAACAACGCAAGGCCAAGGCCAAACGCGAGAAGAAGGAAAAGCCCAAAAAAGAAGACAAGCCCAAGGAAGAAAGCGAAGAAACCGAAGCGGAGAAAGACGACTTTTAACGGCCTACGGCCTCCCCCAACCCCCTCCCATAGAGGGGGCTTTTTTGTCTGAACTGTGATTTTACAATGATTTTCGTGATTGACATGATTGTTTGCTTTGCAATTAAGGTAATCCTTTAATTCCGACGAAACATCAGTTCGGCAAAGCCAATCATGGTTCAGGCAACCAGCCGTTTTAAGCAATTTTTACCCAAAACGGCTGCCATTCCGCATTCAACCCTCCGCATTCCGAGATTCCTCATCGGGAGCTTCATTTTCCCCCAATACCTGACATACGTTGGCAATTTCGCTGTTTTTTCGTAAATTGCGGCGGCTTTCGGGCAGCGTTTGTCCGGGCAAACACAGACCTCTTACTTATCTCACATGGCCACAACCGGCGAGAACATCATTCCCATCAACATCGAAGACGAGATGCGTGGGGCGTACATTGACTACTCCATGTCAGTGATCATTTCCCGCGCCCTGCCCGATGCCCGCGACGGCCTCAAGCCGGTTCACCGGCGGGTGCTTTTCGGCATGGTCGAACTCGGTGTCAATTACAACAAACCGTACAAGAAATCGGCCCGTATCGTCGGGGAAATCCTCGGTAAATACCACCCGCACGGCGACGCGTCGGTCTATGACACAATGGTGCGCATGGCCCAAGAGTGGTCGTTGCGCTACCCGCTGGTGGACGGGCAAGGGAACTTCGGCTCGGTGGACGGCGACTCGCCGGCCGCCATGCGATATACCGAAGCCCGCCTGAAGCGCATCGCCGAGGAGATGTTGACCGACATCTACAAAGAGACGGTTGACTTTCGGCCCAACTTCGACGACTCGCTGGAAGAGCCTTCGGTGCTGCCCGCCAAAATTCCGAACCTGCTGGTCAACGGCTCGTCGGGCATTGCCGTGGGCATGGCCACCAACATGGCCCCGCACAACCTCTCGGAAGTGTGCGATGCCATTGTGGCATACATCAAGAACCCGGAAATCACCATCGCCGAACTGATGGAGCACGTCAAGGCTCCCGACTTCCCGACGGGCGGCACCATTTACGGCTACCAAGGCGTGAAGTCGGCGTTGGAAACGGGCCGTGGACGTATCGTGGTGCGTGCAAACGCCACCTTCGAGACCACCAAGACCGGCCGCGAGACGATTGTGGTGACCGAAATCCCGTACATGGTCAACAAGGCCGACTTGATCAAGAAAACGGCCGACCTGATCAACGAAAAGAAAATCGAAGGCATCTCCGACATCCGCGATGAGTCGGATCGGGACGGGATGCGTATTGTATATGAACTGAAACGCGACGCGGTTTCGAACGTGGTGCTGAACAACCTCTACAAGCACACGGCGTTGCAGTCGTCGTTTGGCGTGAACAACGTGGCGTTGGTGAAAGGCCGGCCCTTGACGCTGAACCTCAGGGACTTGATCAAGGTTTACGTGGAGCATCGGCACGAGGTGGTGGTGCGCCGCACAAGGTACGAACTCAAGGAAGCCGAAAAGCGTGCCCATCTGTTGCAAGGCTTGCTGATTGCATTGGACAACCTCGACGCGGTGATTACGCTGATTCGCGAATCGAAAGACCCCGACGAAGCCAAGGCGAACTTGATAAAAGGCGTGGGCTTCAAGGAAACATCCGACTCGGCGTTCCAAGCCCTGATGAGCCGCGTGGAACTGCTTAACGTAGAGCCGCTGCAACCCGGCCAACGCCTCACCGAAGCCCAAGCCAAAGCCATCCTCGAACTGCGCCTGCAACGCCTCACCGGCCTCGAACGCGACAAAATCGTGAAGGAGTTTGAGGAAGTGGCCGAACTGATCCGCCACTTGCAGACCATCTTGGCCGACGAAGGGCTGCGGATGGAAATCATCACCACCGAACTCACCGAGGTGAAGGAACGCTACGGCGATGCCCGTCGCACCAAAATCGAGCACGCCTCCGACGAGTTCACGATGGAAGACATGATTGCCGATGAGGAGATGGTGATCACCATCACGCACGAAGGCTACATCAAACGCACCTCGCTGGACGAATACCGCACGCAGGGCAGGGGAGGCGTAGGTTCGCGGGGCGTGGCTACCAAGGAAGACGACTTCACCGAGCACCTCTTCGTAGCCACCAACCACAACTACGTGCTGATTTTCACCGAAAGCGGCAAAGTTTTCTGGCTCAAAGTCTATGAAATCCCGGAAGGCTCGAAGACATCCAAAGGCCGTCCGCTGCAAAACCTGATCCAGATTGAGCAGGGCGACAAGGTGCGGGCCGTCATCAACGTGAAGACCCTCGGCGATCCGGACTACATCAACAACAACTACCTGGTGATGTGCACCGAAAACGGCACTATCAAGAAAACCACGCTGGAAGCCTACTCGCGGCCCCGGCAGGCGGGCATCAACGCCATTACCATCAACGACGGCGACCGGCTGCTCGACGTGGCCCTGACCAACGGCTCGAACGAAATCGTGATTGCGGCACGGTCAGGCATGGCCATCCGCTTCAACGAAGACCGCGTGCGGCCAATGGGCCGCACGGCCGCCGGGGTGCGGGGCATCAGCCTCGCCGACGGCGACAAGGTGGTGGGCATGGTGTGCATCACCCGGCCCGAGGCCCAGTTGCTGGTGGTGTCGGAGAAAGGCTTCGGCAAACGGTCGGACGTGGGCGACTACCGCGTGACTAACCGGGGCGGCAAAGGCGTGAAAACGCTGAACATTACCGAGAAAACCGGAAAACTGGTGGCCGTGAAAGAAGTGGTTGACTCCGACGACCTGATGATCATCAACAAGTCGGGCATCACCATTCGTATGGAAGTGGCCGAACTGCGCGTCATGGGTCGCAACACCCAAGGCGTTCGGTTGATTCGGCTTAACGAGGACGACGAAATCTCCTCCATCGCCAAAATCGAGAAAATGGAAGAAGCGGAGCCTTCCGAGGCCGTAGTCGTGGAGACACCGCAGGCTGAAGCCGAGCAAACGCCGACGGCAAGCGAAGAGTAGCGTTTTGGGCAATTTTTGCTCAAAACGCCCTTCTGGACACAGAAAAGACAATCCACAAACGCATGCAAGATGCCCTACAGTGACTTCACCACATTGGGACAAGTGACTTCCCGATTTCAACTGCGGGAAGATTTCACAGACCTTTTTGGGAAGAGCAGCTTGCGGGCGGTACGTCCGTCGGCGCAACTGCGCCGCGACCTGCGCGAGGCCGAAGAGATGCCGCTTGCAAGCGAAAAGGCAAAATCCGAGTTGGTCATCAGCCCGGTTTTGAAAGAGGTGCGCCGCCTTTTTCCGCAAATCAGTATTTTTTCAGGCTATACGCTGGATGTGAACAAAGACGCAATGCTGAACGGTGTTTGTGATTTCATCATAAGTACAGACCGGAATCCACTGGAAGTCAGGGCACCCATTGTTTGCCTGGTGGAAGCCAAGAACCGCACTTTGGAAGAAGGCGTGGGCCAATGCGCGTCTGAGATGTACGCCGCCCATGTGTTCAACGAGCAGCGGGGTGCCCCAGTGCCAATCATAAGCGGCTGTGTAACCAACGCTTACGACTGGCTTTTCATGCAGTACCGGAGCGGCACGGTTTTGGTGGACACCGAGCGGTATTTTCTCTCGGAAATCGGGAAAATACTGGCCGTTTTCCGCCGGATGATTTTCAGCGGCGACTCGGCGAAAGGTTCATAGCCCTTCTCTTTGCCGAAGCACAACACTTTGGTGCAGATTCGCGTTAAAGTTTTCCGAACCAGCGTTGATTTCTCAAAAAAACGTTTGTTAATTGCCCAAATTCTTTACCAATTTTCACTTACGACCATGAAAAAAGCACTTTTAGTCTTGGTTTTACAATTTGCAACCGTAGGAGCTTTTGCACAGGCCGCCGCCGCGTTTGCCTCCTTGCAGTCGGGGAAGACCGATGTGGCAAAGCAGCAAATTGACAAAGCCATCACCAATGAGAAACAAGCCGGCAAAGCCAACACTTGGGTTTACCGGGGCGACATCTACGCCAAAATCGCCGAAGAGGACATTGCCAAAAGCCAAGTGCCCAACTATCAGCCGTTGGACACCAACGCCGTGCAAGTAGCCTACGAAGCTTACAAGAAAGCGATGGAACTTGACTCCAAGAAGTCGGAGGAAGTGCAGAAGAAAATCGCGGCATTGCAGCCGCTGGCCGTAAACGCCGGGGGCAAGGCTTACAACGAGAAAAAAATCGCCTCGGCGGCCCATTACTTCGACTTGGCCCGTGCGCTGAACCCGAAAGACACCGTGGCGGCTTTGTACTCAGGCGTGGCGCACCAGCAAAACGGCAACTACGCCAAAGCCCGCGAGTCGTTTGAGGCCCTGATAGACCTCGGCACCAACGACCCGAGCATTTATAACGTGGTGCATTCCATCTACCGTCAGGAAAAGAACCCGGACAAAGCCTTGGAAGTACTCAAGAAAGGCATCGCCAAGTTTCCGAACAACCGCGACTTGAAACAAAACGAGTTCAACCTGTACATTGAAACGGGCAAGTCGGAAGAAGCCAAAAACAACTTGCTGGAGGCCGTCAAATCAGAGCCGAACAACGTGGAATACTTGAAAAACCTCGGCATCTTGTACGACCAGACGGGCGACAAAGCGAAGGCGCAGGAATTCTACGAAAAGGCACTGGCCGTGGACGGCAACAACTACGATGCCAACTTCAACTTGGCTGTGTTGCACTACAACCGGGGTGCCGAACTGAGCAAAAAAGTGCGTGACATGGACTTGAAAACGTACCAAAAAGACGGCAAGAAACTGGAGGGCGAGATGAAAAGCCACTTCAACAAGGCTCTGCCATATTTTGAGAAGAACTTCAACCAGCGCAAAGATGACATGCAGGTGCTGGAACCGCTCAAGCAAATCTACACGCTGCTCGACCGCAAGGCTGATGCCGACAAGGTGGCCAAGGTGATTGAAATGGTGAAGTAGTCCTTTCAAGCTAACTTTCTTAAAAGCAACCGGCGTGCCGGTTGCTTTTTTTGCTTTTTATTACATCCTCGTTGTTTTCTCGCATTTTTTTCCACCAGCAGACTCATCGTTCCGCAGCGGATTCAGCATTCATAAAAGCATCGTTTGGTGGACAAACTCCGTCTGTAGGCGTTTTTAGTGTTTTTTGCCTAAAACGCTGTCGGACAGCAGCCCTTGGTTTCCGTTCCGTTTTGGGCAAAAATTGCCCAAAACGGTTGCCGTCAACTTGGTGCCATGCCCGTTCGGTTCACAAAAGCCGTGTAATACCGTCCGAGTGGCGGCCTTTTTGTATTGTTTTTATTTGAAATTGCCTGAAAATCAGCGAAAGCCCGTGCTTTCTTCAGCCGCCCGCCGCATCCGTCCTACGATTGCCTTCTGCTATCTTGGTGCGCAGTTCACGACCAGCCCCGTCGAAAACCATGCTTCGTTACTTTAAAACATTCCTCGCTGTCTTGCAAAACAGCCTGTTTGCTCGCCTCGGCCTCGGGGCCATGCTGATTGCAATTGCTTTGCTCGGCAGTCTTTTCTACTACCTGACCCACCAAGCCGTCTCGGCCGACAACCGTTCGCGATTCACCACTGCCACCTTGACTTCCCAAGCCTTGGTGGACAAGCTTGACCGCAATTTCTACGAACGTTTCGGCGATGTGCAGGCTTTTGCCTACAACCGGCTGGCCGTATCGGCGGTGGAGCACGACACCGTCGCCTCCGA
>JALOMD010000095.1 GCA_025455595.1 Cytophagales bacterium
GTTGGCCGCCCGCGCTGCCAATCCGCAAACGCCCGTGCTGCGTAAGGATTTCGTGATTGACGAATACCAAATCATCGAAGCCAAGAGCCTCGGTGCCGACGTGATTCTGCTCATCGCCGCCAACCTTACGCCCGCCGAATGCCTCCAATTGGCCAGAACAGCCAAAAGCCTGTCGCTGGAAGTGCTCTTGGAAGTCCATAACCGCGAGGAACTGGAACGCTTTGTGAACGAGCATGTGGACGTGGTGGGCGTGAACAACCGGGACCTGAAACGCATGATAACCGACGTGGACACCTCGCGGCGGCTGTCGGAACTGATTCCGGCGCAATTCCTCAAAATCTCCGAAAGCGGCATCAGCCAGCCCGACGTGCTGCTTGACCTGCGGCACAATTACGGCTTCCACGGCTTTCTCATCGGCGAGTATTTCATGCAACATGCCGACCCTGCCGCCGCCTTTGCCCAATTCGCTGCACAACTCAGTGGTAAGTCGCAAGTAGCAAGTGCCAAGTGGTGAGTCGCAAGTTGTCAGGAAGCGTTTTGGGCATTTTTTGCCTAAAACGCACCGGCCACTGATGACTTGCCACTTGCCACTCATCACTTGCGGCTTAGCTCTCCGTTGTTTTTCCGCCGATTTTGCCTTAATTTCGTACAAATTTCCGGGAAGCCTCCCAAATTTAGCCCCCTTGTAAAACGAAATTAGTTATGCTGAAACTGAAAGTCTGCGGAATGCGCGAGCCGACCAACATCCAAGCGGTGCTGGCTCTGGAACCGGATTTGATGGGGTTTGTCTTCTACGAGAAATCGCCCCGCAACGTGGGCGAAGAGCTTGACCCCGAACTGCTCCGGTCGTTTCCGCGACACGTCCGCAAGGTAGGCGTGTTCGTCAATGCCCACCCCGACTTGGTGTTCAAGAACGTGAAAAAGTACAACCTGGACATGGTGCAACTGCACGGCGACGAATTGCCTGACGTGTGCCGCAACCTCCGTAACCGGGGCGTGACCTTGGTGAAGGCCTTCCGGCTGGATGAGCAGTTCAGTTTTGGCCGCCTCAACAACTACAAGCCTTTCTGCGACTATTTCCTGTTCGACACCAAAGGCGACGGCTACGGCGGCAACGGCGTGCCCTTCGACTGGCAACTGCTGCGTAACTACGACAACGAAAAGCCATTTTTCCTCAGCGGCGGCATTGAACCAAGCAGCCTTCCGGAAATCCTTGCCCTCAAAAGCCAAGGCATGAATCTCTACGGCGTGGACATCAACAGCCGCTTCGAAACCGCCCCCGGGCTCAAAGACGTAGCGAAAGTAAAGTCTTTTCTGACCGAACTACGCAACGCATTCAAAGAAACGCTGGCGTAAATCCGATGCTTCGTGCTTCGATGCTTCGTTAATTGTCAGAATCAGGATCAGGATTTACAGGATTGGCAGGAAAAACAGGATTGAAAAAAAGCAAAACCGGCGTTTCAAGCAAAAATCGCCCAAAACGCCTATTCAAAAATTCTGAATTCATAATTCCGAATTAAATTCGTACTTCGTAATTCGTAATTCAAAATGTCTTTCTTCGAGCTGAACATACCAACGGCCAGCGGGCAGATGACTGACGACGAATTCTTTGAATTCTGCCGCCAAAACCGCGATTTGAAGTTTGAACGCACCTCGGACGGACAGATTATTTTCATCATGCCCACCGGAACCGAAACAGGACGAATCAATAGCAAAATAAATGCTCGCCTTCAATGGTGGGCCGAATCACATACGGGAGAAGTGTTTGATTCCTCAACCGGATTCAAACTGCCCAACTTGGCGGTGCGTTCGCCGGATGCGTCTTGGGTTTCGGCCGAGAAATGGAACGGCCTCACTACCGAGGAACGCAAAAAACACGCCCCGATTTGCCCTGATTTCGTAGTGGAGATTCGTTCGGAAAACGACACACTGCGGGAATGCCAAGACAAGATGGACGAGTACATGGCAAACGGTGCCCGCTTGGGCTGGCTCATTGACCCGGTTGACCAGAAAGCGTACATTTACCGGCCCGGCCAAGCCGTTGAAACGGTTTCCTCTTTTCAAGAGACGCTCTCCGGCGAAAACGTGTTGCCGAACTTTGAACTCAATCTCAATTCGCTTCTGTAGATACCGCCGTTTTGAGCAAAAATCGTCAGAATCAGGATTGACAGGATTGGCAGGAAAAACAGGATTGAAAAAAAGCAAAACCGGCGTTTCAAGCAAAAAACGGCCAAAACGCCCGCCTGAATTCTGAATTCATAATTCTGAATTAATTCGTACCTCGTAATTCGTACTTCAAAATCATGCTGGCTACCATTGAAACTTCTGCATTCACCGTCAACGAGCAAGGCTACTACGGCAACTTCGGCGGTGCGTACATTCCCGAAATGCTCTACCCGAACGTGGAGGAACTGCGTGACCGGTACCTCGGCATCATCAACGAGCCGGATTTCCAACGCGAGTTCGACCACCTGCTGCGCGACTATGTGGGCAGGCCCACGCCGCTGTACTTCGCCGCCCGGCTGTCGGAACGGTACAAGGCGCAGATTTACCTCAAACGCGAAGACCTTTGCCACACCGGTGCCCACAAGGTGAACAACACCATCGGGCAGATACTCGTGGCGCGGCGGCTCGGCAAAAAACGCATCGTGGCCGAAACCGGCGCGGGCCAACACGGCGTGGCCACGGCCACCGTTTGCGCCCTGATGGGCATGGAGTGCATCGTTTACATGGGCAAGCTGGACATTGAGCGGCAAAAGCCGAACGTTGACCGCATGAAAATGCTTGGCGCACAGGTGGTTGCCGCCACTTGCGGCAGCCAGACGCTGAAAGACGCAACCAACGAGGCCATGCGCCACTGGATCAACAACCCCACCGACACGCACTACATCATCGGCTCGGTGGTGGGGCCGCACCCCTACCCCGACATGGTGGCGCGTTTCCAGTCGGTGATTTCGGCGGAAATGAAGCGGCAATTGCTCGAAAAAACGGGCAGCGAAAATCCCGACTACGTGATTGCTTGCGTGGGCGGCGGCTCGAACGCGGCCGGGGCGTTTTACCATTACTTGGACGAGCCGACGGTGAAATTGGTGGCTACCGAAGCCGCCGGGCAAGGCGTGCAGTCGGGCCACTCGGCGGCGACTACGTTTTTGGGCAAACCGGGCATTTTGCACGGCAGCCGCACGATTTTGATGCAAACCGACGACGGTCAAGTGACCGAACCCTACTCCATATCCGCCGGGCTTGACTACCCCGGCATCGGGCCGCTGCACGCACATCTGTTCGACAGCAACCGGGCCATCTTCGCCGCCATCACCGACGCAGAGGCTCTGCAAGCCGGTTTGGAACTGAGCCGCACCGAGGGCATCATTCCCGCACTCGAAACGGCCCACGCGTTGGCCTACCTGAAATACATGGAAAACACCGGCCGCGAAGTCATCGTCATCAACCTGTCGGGGCGGGGCGACAAAGACCTCGCCACCTACAGCCGCGAGTTGGCACTTTGACTTAGGTCAGAGGTTAGAACTCAGAGGTTAGAAAAAAGCAGGCAGTGGCCGTAGCGGATGGCAGTCAAAAAGTACAAAGGCGTTTTGGGCAAAAACTGCTCAAAACGACGGAACAAACCAAACTCACAAACACCAAAAGCCTCCTCTTTGGAGGGGGTTGGGGGAGGCCTCTAATGACCGACGCGCGACTGACGCTTTTCCCAACCAATCCGTTTTCGGAAATTCCCGATCCAAGGGGATATGCGGAAAAACTGGCGGAAGTCGGTTTTCTGGAGCCGAACACCTTCAGTTCGTCCGGTTTTGTACTGGGGCGCATTTTCCGGGAATTGCTCGACGCGCCGTTCGACGAAATCGAACACTACCACATCCCTGCTTGGCTGGCGTTTTTCGACGGGCCGCAGTTGCAAATCGGCGAGAACCTGGCACAACTCGACACCGTGCGAAACCCCTACGGCGAGGAAATCGGCGATGCGCACACGGCCCGCGAGCTACTGGCCGAACTCCGCCAAGACCCCGCCGCCGTCTGGCGCGACCCGCGCACCCAAAGGCCCTTTCCCATAGCCAGCCTCGACTTCGACCACACCGTGGCCTACGGAAACCATTTCCTGCACTTGGGCATTTACGTCTCTCCTACCGACACGTTCCTGCGCCTCCTCGGCGAGCAGACGGGCATCGGCTACGATTTTGCATTTTACCGGGCCGAAATGTAGCTCCGATTGCCAATCGGAGTGAAAGTGCCGTTTTGGGCAAAATTTGCTTAAAACGGCTTACTCAAAACTATCGGGGCGGAAAGATAGCCGTAGCATGACCCAGCACAACCACTCGCGGGAGGCGATGTCTCAGTCATCCCGACAAGTCGGGACAGGTCGCTACGACAACGCAGCGTTTTGAGCGAATTTTGCTCAAAACGAAGGCTTTTTACGGCCTTTACACGCTATACTTTGCGTCAAAAACTCGTATTTCGCACTTTGCGAAAAACACTCATCACTCATCATTCATAACTCATCACTCAAGTCGTGTTATCCAACAAACAGATTTTTGCCATTCACCGCTGGCTGGGGCTGATCGGCGGCGCGTTCATTTTGCTGATTGCCATTACCGGCACGTTGTTGCTTTTCGCGTCGGAGATTGACGCGGTGCGTGTGGCACCCGACGGCCAGCGCAAGGGATACGAATTTTTGCTGCAAGAGGTGCAACGGCAGCATCCCGGTGCGCAGCCGTTGTCGTGGCGGCTTTACAGCCAAGAGCCGAACCGCGCCATCCGAGCCGAAATACTGCTCGACGGCGAACGCTGGTGGCTGTACGTGAATCCGTACACTGGGGCCACCGTCAAGTCGGTGCGGCGCGAGGCGGCTTTCGTGCGCCGCGTGCTGGAACTGCACGAACACTTGCTGCTCGGCTTCACGGGGCATGTCATCATGGGGCTGGTGGGCTTGAGCCTGCTCGGCTCGGCGGTGACGGGCTTCGTCTATTACCGCAAGTTCATTTTCCAAGTGTTTCGCACGGGCGTGCGTTGGCGCAAAAACAGCTACATCGTCAATCAGTGCCTTGCTGTTCATGTTGTTGATGGCCGGCACGGGCGTGTTTTTTCATTGGGAGAGCATCGAACGGCGGCTCGACAGCCCACCGCAAAATTCCGAAAAACCTGCCGAAACGCCCTCGTCCGTTGCGGCCAAGCCCGTTTCGACGGACGCACTGCTGATTCTGGCCCAAAACGCCGTTCCCAATTTCACACCCGAGCAAATCCAGTTTCCGCAACGCCCCGGCGACGGCTACCAAGTACAAGGCATCACGCCCGAACGCCAACGGATGTTCGGCAAATACGATACGCGAATCTCGGTGGATGCCAACGGGCAAGTGACCGAGGTTTTCCGCACGTCGCAAGCCGATGCCGAGTTCAAGGCCGAACACACGTTCGAGGAATTGCATTTCGGGCAGTACGGCGGCTGGTTCACCAAAATCCTCTACGCCCTGTGCGCCGTCGCCCTCCTCACCGTCACCCTCACCGGCTTCGTGATCTGGTGGAAGAAGAAATGATTTTCAGGTCAGAGTTAAGAAGTCAGAGGTCATAAGGTATTCGTGCTGGTTGCAGGGTTTGCGTTTTGAGTAAATTTTGCCCAAAACGCAATGAACACGCAGGTCAGTACGCTGTGCGTCTGACCGGAAGCACAGGCTTGCTAAAGACAATAGACGGGCGTTTTGGGAATTGTCGCCCGGCGGTATTGCCCGCCGGGCGGACAGGCAGGAAAATCGCGCAAGCGACGGGAATACCCTTTCAATTCAAAATTCATGATTCTGAATTTCCAATCAGCAAGTCTCGTCTTGCGTGCATCAATCTCTTTGCTCAAGACCCAAGACTGACGACTCATTTGTGCCAAATTGCCGTCTTTGGTGTGCCAAACGCCCCGTTCGGTTGGCTCTGACCAGCCGTTGCTGCGTTTGGCGGCTTCGCGGCTCACGCCTGCGCCGAGGCTGGAGCCGCGTTCGTAGGTGCCGTCGGCATTGAACACCCAGCGCAGGTGCGTCACCTTCTCCACAAACGTGCGTCCCGACCCGCGACTGTCGTTGATGGTATAGACCCACGCCCCGACGAGTTGCGCATCCAAGTCTTGGCGCGGTGAAAAAACGGAAACAAGCAAGACGGTGAGGTAGAAGGCTGGTTTCATAGAGACAACGGATGGAAATCGGCTGGTGATTGGTTGCGCAAAAATCGTGCAGGCAAACACACTTTTCCAAAAGTACGGATTGTTATTGCGCAGCGTTTCGGGCAAAAATTGCCCAAAACGCAAAGCCCCTGCTTGAAACAAGGAGGGGAGTTTGCCGCGCCTCAACCCGATGTTTTTTTATTTTTCGACCGCTATTTATTTCTTGACAATCAGAATGTAGTAAGCCGTCCCGATGACAATGGCCGACAAAATGTAGGTCACATAGCTGACCACTGTCGCTATAACCGCCTTTGGGATGCCCGCCGCCAGCTTGGGCCGGTGAAAGTCAACCAAAACCCATGTGAAATACCCCAGCGCAAACAGGTAAATGGTAAAGTAAAGCTTAGGATGTGCAAACGACAAAAGCATCGAAACCGTAGCGAGCAGTGTATATACCGCCACTGTGTAAAAGGCAAGAACGGTGTTTTCGGCGTAATTGAACCGTGATTTTCGGAAAAACAGCCAAGAATAGAAAGCCAGCGAAAACACCAGCAGGAAGAAAAAATTGCTGAGGTTATCGGAAATGAAGTGCCCGATGGAATATCCCATCTGCGCGGGACGGTCGTTGTTGTTTTCTTGGTGAAAGGCCCGCCGCTGGTTGGCAATAGGATCGAAGCCCGACAGCACACGCACCAGCACATGAAAGCCCGCCAGCAAAATGAAAAACGGAATGGGCGGCACAAACGGCCGACGCTTGCCTTGGATGTAGTCGCGGCAAAAGCCGCCCGGTCGCCGCACCAGTTCGCGGATGGTGTGCAGCAGCGGCAGTTCCAAAGACAGCACCTGAGAGACAAAATCGCCGACCACTTCTTTGAACGTAAACCGCCCGTTGTTGTCGCGCTGCCCGCAGTGGCCGCAATAAGGGCTGTCGAATGTGGAAGAGCAGTTCTTGCAGACAGGCACGGCGGAATGACGGATGGTGGGTGAAAAGTGACGGGTGAGCTTCTTTGCTCGAAGCTGTACAAAATCGCGAATCTTAGTGAACAAACGAAGCGTTTTGGACAATCCCGGCTTGTCGGGATGCCTGCAAAGAATAGCAACACGGACAGAACAGATAAAACAGTTTTGCACGGATTGAATCCGTTTTATCCGTGTTGCTATTTTTGGGAAGGCGTTTTAGGTGTTTTTTGCCCAAAACGGCAACAATCACAAACACCCAAATTCAGCATTCATCACTCATAACTCCTTCGCTTGCTGGTTGCGCAGTTGCACGGGTTGGGATTTTTTACGGATTTGCATGTTGATGATTTCGATAATCACCGCAAAGGCCATGGCAAAGTAAATGTAGCCTTTGTCCACGTGCTGGTCAAACGCCTCGGCGGCCAGCAGGAAGCCGATGAGAATCAGGAACGCAAGTGCCAGGATTTTGAACGTCGGGTGGCGGTTGATAAAGTCGTTGACCGACTTGGCGAAAACGAGCATCACAATTGACGACAGCACCACGGCAACAATCATCACCGACACCTCCTTGACCAAGCCGATGGCCGTCAGGATGGAGTCGAACGAGAAGACGAGGTTGATGAGCGTGATTTGGACAATCACTCCGGCCAAGGCGTTGGTCTTGGGTTTCTTGGCCTGCGCCTCGGCTTCGTCTTCGCCTTCCAGTTTGCCGTGTATCTCCGACACGCTTTTGCCAATCAAAAACAGTCCTCCGCCCAGCAAAATCAGGTCTTTGCCCGTGAATTCCTTGCCCAACAGCGTGAACAACGCTTTGTCTAATCCCAACACCCACGACAAGGCAAACAGCAAGGCAACGCGCAAGGCCAACGCCAACGCCAAGCCGATGTTACGCGCCTTCGACTGCTGTGCCACGGGCAACTTGCCGGATATGATGGAAACGAAAATGATGTTGTCTATGCCCAACACGATTTCCAGAATCGTGAGCGTGAACAAGCTGACTAACGACGCAGTGGTGAAGAAACTTTCCATGAGGTTCGGTCAAAATGGTTTGTTTGTGACAATCGGGCCCATTAGCGAGCCAAAGCTAACAAAAATGTAAAAAAGTCTTGGGTCGTGGGTCTTGAGTCTTGGGCAAAAACTGATTTTCGGAGACTTGTTCAATAAATAATGTCCGCAATTCAACGAAAAAGCGCAGACTGTCAAGTTTGCGCTTTTTCGTGGGAACGCCTGTAGCGAATAGCAACACGGATTGAACGGATAAAACAGATTTGCACGGATAGAATCCGTTTTTATCTCTTGCATCCGTTCAATCCGTGTTGCTGGTTTTTTGAACAGGCGTTTTAGGCAAAAAATGCCCAAAACGCCTGTGTGTTCATTCTGAATCCATCTACGCTTCTGTTTTTTGCTCGGCGCGTTGGGTGTCGCGGGTGTTTTTCTGCACGGCAATGGCCGCAAACAAACTCATCAGGAACGAGATGGCGTAGAAACCTTTCTCGCTCAGGGTCAGGGTGGCGTTCCACAGGCCCACCGTGAGCAGCAGGATGGCCAGGATGGTCGAGAACCAACTCAGGCCGTAGTAGATGTTGGTGACGGGGATGCCTTCGAGCCGGTCGCGGACGCTTTTCTGCACCGACACGGCCGAAAACAGGCCGTACATCAATACCGTGAAGTAATAGCCCTTTTCGTTCAGGGCCATTTGAGCGTTCCACAGGCCCACGTTGTAGGCAACCATGCCCGCCAGCAAAGCCACCCAAGACGCACCGACAAACGCGGCGGAGGGCTGTTGGTTGGTTGTTTGGTTTTGGTTCATTGTCTGTGTTGGGTTAGATTTTCCTACTCGTCGGCTTTTCGGTTCCGCCCGGCTCGTGTCGGCCACACCGACATCCGCCCGAATGTGGCAAAGCTATATCATCCTTTGAATCAATGTGTTACCAAATCTGTCCGAAACTTACATAAAGTCGTTTTCAGTTTACCGTTTTCGGTTTTCGGTTTGCCGTTTTGGGCGATTTTTGCCCAAAACGGCTTGAAAAAGAAACCAAACGAGATTTTTCGTTTAAAAACGACAAAAATAGTTTGAAAACTACAAAACTCGTTTTACATTTGACGCATGGAAAAACTGACCGCCAAGGAAGAAGAAATCATGCAAGTGATGTGGCAGGTCGGCAAGGGCTTTGTGAAAGACCTGATGCCGCTGCTGCCCGACCCCAAGCCGCACTACAACACCGTCTCGACCATCGTCCGCAATTTGGAAGACAAGGGCTATGTGTCGCATACGGATTACGGCGGCTCGCACGAGTATTACCCGCTGGTGAGCAAGGAGCAGTACCGCGAGACATTTATGCGAAAAGTGGTGGCAAACTATTTCGACAATTCTTACAAAAATCTGGTATCGTTCTTCGCCGAAGAAGAAAAACTCTCGGCCGAGGAAGTGAAGGAGATTTTGGACTTGATTCGGAGGAAGAAAAAGAAATAAGTACATAGTCGTTAGTCGTTAGTTGAATGGGTTAGTCAGATTGTGTACAAAAAACGGATGTTGATGGTAGCTCCGAATGTGATTCGGAGTAGCCGCGAAGCGGCTTTTGCCGCAGCCGAGCCACGCAAGCGTGGCACTCCGATGTACAAAGGCTATCCGGATTTTAAGCGATTTCCCAAAAACCATCAAATCCAACTCCAATGAGTTGTGTCGTATTCTGTACTTAAAACAGCGTTTTAAGCAAAAATCGCCCAAAACGCTTTTGTCCGAACTGTGATTTTAATGTGATTGGATTGATGGACATGCCTTTTTTCAATCGTGACAATCTGGGAACCATTTGAAAACAACGGTTCTGACAAACAGCCGTTTTGAGCAATTTTTGCCAAAACGCTCTCTGAATTCTGAATTCACAATTCTGAATTAAAACCGTGCTTCGATATGCTTTATCTGTTCAAAGCCAGCCTTGTACTGAGCGTGTGTTATGTTGTGTATTGGCTGCTCTTTCGCCGCGACACTTTCCACCAAACCAAGCGGCTGGTACTACTGGCGGGGCTGGTGTTCAGCATTGCGTTGCCGTTTCTACAAATAGACGTATGGCAAACGCCTGTTTCCATAGAGCCGACACAAGCCGCGTCTGTTCCGCTGGAATACTGGCTGTTGTTGCAACAGGCGCAGCCCTTGGAAGAGAACACGGCTTCGGCCACAGAAATCGGGCTGTTGGCTTACGGCTCTGTTTGTCTGTTGATGACACTGTGGCTTGTTGTGCGATTGTACAGACTGTTGCGTTTTTTACAGACGGCGCAATACTATTCCGTAGATGACTACAGCGTGGCCGTGCATCCACAGGTGAAAACACCGTTCTCGTTTTTCGGCTGGATGCTGCTGCCCGAAAATCTGCCAGACGACGCGTTGCGCAGCCAAATTCTAATTCACGAATCGGCGCACATCCGGCAATGGCACACGCTGGACATTCTGCTGATGGAATTGTACCTGGTCTTTTTCTGGTTCAATCCGCTGGCTTGGCTCTATCGCCGACAAGTACGCCTCAATCTCGAATATTTGGCTGATTCGGCGGTGTTGCACTGCATGGAAGACAACACCGATTACCAGATGAATTTGCTCAGAATCGGTGTCTCACCGACGCACCTTTCGTTGGCAAACCACTTTCATTTTTCGTCGCTTAAAAACCGCATCCTGATGATGAACCGACCTGATTCTCCCGCATACGCACGCCTGAAATACGCGATTCTGCCAGTTTTGCTCACCGGTTTGGTTTCGGTGTTTCACCTGACGCAAGCCGAAAACATGGCCGCAAGCACACTGTTGCCTTTGCCAGATTTCTCTGCAAAAAAATTGATTTCCTCTGAAGAAACAGCGTTTTCTACAGCAAGCAAACCGCGTACAATTCGCGGCACGATTAAAGATGTGGACACCGGCAAGCCCATCGGCGGCGTGGCGGTTGGCATCATGGGAAAAACGGAGGGCGTGCTTTCGGCTACAGACGGCACATTCACGCTGAAAGTGGAGGAAAACGCAAAACTGGTGTTTGAGCATCCGGCCTACATTACGCCGCAAATCATGCAGGTTGCCAAGAACACGCCCGCCGAATTCGCCGTGTGGCTGAAAAGTACGCCCGCCGCTACAGACGCTGACAACATCGCGAAAAAGATGGTTTACATCGTGAACGGCCAGAAAATGACCCGTGCCGAATTGGAAGCGATTCCGAAAAAAGACATTGAGAGCATCAACGGCAACGGCACAGTGGATAAAGACGGCAACGGCGTGATGGTGGTGCGCCTGAAGCCGAAAAACGGCATCGTCATAGCGAATGTGCGGAAAGACTCTTCGGCCATGAATCCGGCGGATGCGCTGTACATTTTGGACGGCGAGAAAATAAGCTACACGCTTCTCAGGCTGGTCAATCCGCAGGACATTGACAACATCGCCGTGCTGAAAGACAAAGCCGCCACTGATGCATACGGTGAAGAAGGTAAAAACGGCGTAATCATCATTTCCACCAAGCAATCGGGCAACTTGCCCGTCGTACCTGAGAAACAATTTCCCATAAGCAATCCGCCGCCGCTCTATATTGTGGATGGTACGGAGAAATCTGCCGAGGAGATGAAAAAACTGAAGCCGGAAGATATTGACGAAGTGTCTGTCATAAAAGACAAAGCAGAGGCAGAAAAAAAATACGGCACTAAAGGCAAAAACGGCGTTGTGTTGATCAAACTCAAAAAGAAATAGAAATTAGTGACTGTTTAAGATTTCGGCTTTTGGTTCCGAACGTTGGGGCGGGGCTTGCCCCCGCCCTGTTTCGTGCAGGCTCGGCCACGGGAAATCGGGGCCTATGGGAAACAAGGGCGGGGGAAAGCCCCGCCCCTACAGACGGACGTTTTGGGCATTTTTTGCCCAAAACAGAAAATCTTAAACAGTCACTTAATCTTTATCAGGGCTATTTTCAAAGGCGTTTTGGGCAAATTTTGCCCAAAACGCTTTCTGTCAGAACCGTGATTCTACAGTGATTTTTGCAATGGGCATGATTATACGCTTTTCAATCCTACTCATCTTGCAATCCCGTCCGAAAAACAAGTTTCCCGCAAGCGTTTTGGCAAAATTTGCCTAAAACGCTTGTTTGTCAACGTCCCTCTGACCTCTGCGTTCTGACCCCCGACAGGTCGGGGCAGGCTTCTGAACTGGTATGCGTATCTTTGCCCCATGCTCCACTTCAGCCAACTTCCCGAAATCACGGGCGGCAATAGGATTTCCGGAAAAACGCCTGAAACGCTTTCCATCGAACACCTGCTCATCGATAGCCGCAAACTGACCGTCCCGGCCACGTCGCTCTTTTTTGCCATTCGCGGCGAGCGGCACGACGGGCATTTGTTCATTGAAGAATTGTACGAAAAAGGCGTGCGGCAGTTTGTGGTGGAGGCCGCACATCCACTTACGCAAGCAGGTTTTGGCTTCCCAAACGATACTATTTCCATTTTGGCCGTACCGGATGTGGTACAAGCCTTGCAAGCCGTAGCTGCGTGGCACCGGCGGCAGTTTCAAATTCCGGTAATCGTCATCACGGGCAGCAACGGCAAAACCATCGTGAAAGAATGGCTGGCGACGCTGCTCGGCAAGTCTTACAACGTGGTCAAAAGCCCGCGCAGTTATAATTCGCAGGTGGGCGTGCCGCTGTCGGTGTGGCAAATGAACGTTTCGCACACCATCGGCGTGTTTGAGGCGGGCATCTCGCAACCCGACGAAATGGCGCATTTGGAGCAAGTGATCCAGCCCACGATTGGCATTTTCACCAACATCGGCACGGCACACGACGAAGGCTTTGAAAACCGGCAACAGAAAATTGCCGAGAAGGCGAAGTTGTTTATGAATTGTGAGGCGGTGATTTATGCCCGGCATCACACCGAAATACACGAATATCTCACACAGCATCTGCCTCGCAATGTCAGGAAGATTGATTGGGACATCGCTGTGGATAACTGGGATTTTCAGGAAGATGCATTAGTGGAGATTTTAACAAGTCAGGAAAACGGACGAACTAAATTGCTCATCAGCGACAAGAAATTGAACCGTCATTCCGATACGTCCCGCAGTTTTGAGCTGCCGTTTACCGACAGTGCCTCTGTCGAAAACGCGATTCACTGCATTGTAGCGATGCATTATCTGGGCATTGACCCCGCCGAAATCCAATCCCAACTGCGCCTGCTGCATCCCGTTTCCATGCGGCTCGAACTCAAGCAAGGGATTCGCGGCTGCTACCTCATTGACGACACCTACAACAACGACCTCGCCGGACTGCAAATCGCGTTGGATTTTCTGGGCAGCCAACAGCAGCGCACCACGAAAACCGTCATCCTGTCCGACGTGCTGGAATCGGGCGAAGACGAGGCGCAACTGTACGCCAAAATCGCCGAGATGTTGCGCAGCAAAAACGTAAACCGACTCATCGGCATCGGCGAAGTGATTTCGCGCAATGCCGGGGTTTTCGACTT
>JALOMD010000096.1 GCA_025455595.1 Cytophagales bacterium
ATCCGGCAATGTAGCCGTCCAGTGAAACGGCTACGTAATAGACTATTCTTTTCATAGTGAAAGGTTGATCAGTGACCGAAAATCAGGATTGGAAATAGTATCTTTTGACTTCGCCGAACTTACGTTTCAAAAGGCAAAACCCCATTGCAACGTTTCTTCATAAATCATCTAACTTCTCGGCTTGTTCTTTGAATATATTTTTGTTCCAACCACGGAATTCATAATACCTTCTTTTCGGCTCCCCAGTCCATCCGTTTATTCCCTTTTTCTTTGGCAGATAGTAACTGTGAACATATAAAAAGGGCAGAGAGAAAAGGGAAAGCACTGTCATGGCTACCGTTCGGCTGAAGTAGACAGAAAGCAAGCAAACGATCATCAGCGTGAGCACATACTTACCAACCCTGCGGACTTTGGGTGTCTGCTCTTCAAAGTGTCCAAAAAATATATTTCCCACGGCGTAGATAATGCTTACAACCGCTATCTCAAACCATAACGAATGGGTTGTCCACATCATTTGTTTTCAGTTGTTTTGTATTAAATTCTGATGTTACGCAGCGTTTTGGCCAAAATTTGCCCAAAACGGTTTTTCGGGCTTTTGGCAAGTGCTTTTCCACAGCAACTTCTGAATCCGTGCGTAACATCAGTTAAATCATTATCGGCCGGTGTTTCATATAGGATAAGTAGTGACACTCCGAATACCATTCGGAGTTGTAGGCGAAAGTCCTATTCTGATTGACTATTTTTATAGTAGAGTTACTATAAGCTGATAATCAAGTAGTTACAACAGGCGTTTTGAGTATTTTTTGACCAAAACGCCTGTTATTGCAGGAATTTATTCTGTGTAAATTGTATAACCTCCTCATTTTCAGCCTATAGTAACTCTAGTATCCTCTCCTACCCTTTTAAAATGAGGATCGGTTTTTTACCGTCAAAATGAAACTGTAACCGGTGCGCGAACCTGCATGACCGACTGCTGCCGGAAACATTCTCTGTATTTTTTGACAATTGTCTGTATCTTTTTCTCTTTATCCACGTCGCGCAGGTAAGCGATTTCCAGCACAAACGCGCGTTCACGTACAACTCTGCCCGAATCGTTCTGCCACTGTCCTTCGGCGTGCCACATGGTTAAACCCTGTGGAAAAGCAGGCGTGATAGCATCGGCCAAAAATTGCCTCCACTCCTGCTCGGACACTTCCCGGCCATTGGGCATGGCGCGGCCAAAATAAAGTCGGTTCAACTCCCATTGTTGTGTGTCAGAAGTAGTGTGGTTTTGCAACAGTTTGCTGTGGCTGCAAGCTTGCAGCCACAGCAAAAGCAACAGAACAGTGTGTTTTCGCATAGATATACAATAGAATCGGGCGGGTTTAGTGAAAGGATACTGTTTTCTTCCAAAGGCCCCGTGAAGGCCGCCCCGACTTGTCGGGATGCTTCCACAAATCACGTGGTGTTACTATATTCTTCAGAAGCGGTTTCTCCGGCTTGCACAGCTTTAGGATACAGATACGAGTTGAATACCTTCGGGCAACGGCTCTACTGGTACAGACCCACCGGCTTTTAGGTGGTGGTGCGGATATATAGCCCGGCACCCCAAGAGTTGCCCAATCGGAGCCAGCACGCCGAACAGCAGGCGTTGTACCCACACGGGCGGGTTGGTGAACTGGATCACATCCTTGAATTCCTGTGAAATAACGGCCAGTTGCAGCAGGTTGGGCATTCCTTTAGCGTTGGTTTTCCCTTCCTGCGCGAGACAAAACATCGTGGTTATCATCTGTTCAAACCGGTGGGCGGGGCTAATTTGCACAATCACCCGCGCTTCGTCGGTGCCCGCGTTCCACCAGTCGTGTACAATTCCGCGCGGCAAATCCAAGGTATCGCCTGCTTGGGCGGTACCCTCTCTCCCACCGAGTTTATAGCCAATTTTGCCGCTCACAACGGTGAACCGTTCGGTGATGGTGCGGTGAAAATGCTCACCGGCCACGGCCCCGCCCGGACGAATGCGCAAATCCACGACGAGGAGTTGCCCGTTGGTTTCTTCGGTGCCTGTGCGGATGTATCCGTATTCGCCCGTGATCGGGTTTTCAAAAGTGTCTCCAGCTTTCATGGTAGTTTTCTATGTTAAGTGATTTCTCTGATGGCACAGCGTATCCGTTAATTTCCCAATCCTCCCAGTACCGTCCCGTCAGAGCATACGCCCAGATGGGCTTTCGGACATGGTTGATAACCGTACGCTCTTATCGAATAATGTTTATTGTTGTGAATGTACCAACATTCAACAGCCCGTGGGGTCATGTCATACGACCAGCGGCTTACCCATTCTCCACCTATCCCTAAAAAACCGCTTTCCCAACGTTCCGCCTCGAAATGGATACCCGTTGCAAAGTCACCAGCCATGGCACAGGTTTTCGCCCAAGACTGGTTTTTCGTAGTGATGGTAACGGCTCCTGCATTAGTCAGGTAATGGCGGAATCTGCTTTCATTTACATAATTATCACGAAACCACTGTGCCCCATAGTTGTCATTGAAGTAATCGGGCGAACAACCAGATGCGGCGGCACGTGCACCATTCGACTGTACAGGCGAAAGAAGAGAGGTTGTCGGTGCAACGTTTGAAATCGGTTCGGCATATGCTTTCGCGATGCGCGTCTGTGTATGGCTCAGCCGCTGAATGACTTCTTTTTGTGGATGCGCAACGATGGATTGATAGATTTCCACCAGAGACCGCTTTTTCTCGCTCATTTCATCCAGTTTGGTACTGACTTGCAGGGATGCCATGGAACGGGCGTTTTTACTGCCGGGCTGCGGTGCCGCCTGCGAATGGCGGATGGCGACTTCGCCCGGTGAGAATTCGTAGAAACCGACAAAGCTGCCATCTTCGTAATTGACCACAGCCAGTTGGTCACCGGCTATGCCATCCTTCAGTGGGGCCTGGGTTGTTTCTGGTGCAGCGGGAGCAGGTTCGGGTTGCTGACAAGCCGTGTAGCAAAGCGACAAAAGCAATAATGAGGCAAAAGATATTTTTTTCATGTTCACTATAGGTTGCTGTTAATTGAGTGATTGTCTGATATTTTTTGTTTTGGTCAATTTTTGCTCAAAACGCCGAACCGCAGGGGGTTTAGCCTTTTCAACACATACTATTTCGAAACCTTGCCCAAACCATTTGCCTCATGGCAAGGGCAGCGGCTCGGAATACAGGAAATCGTCCATGATTACCAAGTCATACTGGCCGCCGTCCGTTTTGTCTTTCACATCGGTTCCGAGGGCTCCGTTGCCAGACACGATGCGCACTTTGGTGACTTTTTCATTGGGGAAAAACACGCCCAGAAACGAAAAGCCAGCGGCGGTAGTGCGGGTCGGCGCGTTGAATTTTCCTAAGCTCCGGTTTCCGTCGAAGAATTCCATGTAGGTGCTGCCCGCATCGTCCACATCCGAGAACACCACGCCGAAGCCTTTCACCGAAGCGGGAGCCGTTTGTCCGGGTACCTGAAAGGCTACTTCCACGATGTTGCTGCCCACCGCCGCAAACGTGCGAACGGGGCTGAAAGCCGCGAACTGACTGCTGTAGCCAGCCGTGAGGTCGGTAAAGTCGTTGTCACTCACGCGCAGGCCGGTGCCGGGAGTGGTGAACACCGCCCCGCGTTTGCGGCCATTCGGAACGGCATCGCCTACGGTGTTGAAAAAGTCGCCGGGAAAGGTGTTGGTGTTGGTAAATGCCGCCGGTACGCCATCCCAATCAATTTCCCGCCTGCCGGAGGTTTTGTTGGGTTCCCTGTTCAGTGGCTCGCCCAGCAAAGCACGGTATTCGTTCAACGTTCCGGCAATGGCCGTACTGTCGCCTTGCGCCGTCAATACGCGGGCTTCGATTTGGGGTTCGGCATTGTTATCGTCGTTCTTGCAACTACTCAGTCCGATGAGCAGGCCAGCCGCCATTACAAAAATTGCTTTGATTTTCAGGTTGTTTTTCATGATAAAAATGTGTTTTTGGGTTGAAAAAATGTATTGTCCGGGATCAGGATTTCAGGTAATACTTCTCAAAATCCTTATCCACTCCTTTGCGCTGTGCCAGCCAGACCAGCGGTGCCAGCAAGGCATTGATGAGGATGCCCGTGAGTCCCTGCATCTGTATATCCGACATGTTGAGCAGTAAAGCCAGGTGTAGTGGATTCTTGGGAATACCCTTGGCGTTGGTCAGGCCATCCATCGCCAAGCCATAGCCCGCTTGCAGGGTTTTTTCAAACCCTTCGTGTCCCGGTTCCAGAATTACCGTACATACCAGCGGTTCTTTCGATGTGTTGGACCAAGCGTGCAAAGTATCGGGCGGTACTGTGATCTTCTCACCTTCACCAAGTACCAGCTTTCGGTTTCCCAGCCGTAAGTTGAGCGTTCCAGAACGCACTATGAAGGTTTCCGAGTACGTCTTGTGACGGTGCAGATTTACCTTGCCGCCCAGCGTCACTTCCAGCAGCAGATGTGAACGCTTGCCGTTACTTTCGCGGGAGGTCTCTACAAATGTTGCGTAGTCTTTTTGAACCGGATTATACACCCGTCTTTGAATCGTGTCTGTGTTCATTGTGTAAGGGGTTCTCGTTTTTTTAAGGAATACTATTTCTTTCCCTCTTTGGGAGGTTGTTTAACATTTCAATTTGCAGGAGCATTTTAGTCGTTCTTTGCCCAAAATGCCGCTTAGAAATGTTTCGCGGAACTTACGTTTCGCAGATGCGACCATGCGTTTTGAGCAAAAAATGCTCAAAACGGCATAGGCAAACAGCGTTTCAAGAAGTCGCGCACTGGGTATTTTCTACTTCATCTGCATGGCTTCCAGCAGAATGGTGTACTGCGCCTTGGCTGCGTCAAACCGGATGGAATACTTGGTCGGGTAAAACCGTCCCGTCGGGTCAACGGCTTGCGGTTGTTTGATGTCTATCAGCGTGTCGGGTTTGCTCAATAGAAAATCGCGCGTGACCATCGGCTCGTGGAAAATCACTTTTCCGTTATAGCTGCCGTAGATGAACGTGGCCGTGAACGGTTTGCCTGAAATTATCTCTGGAGCGGTGCCATCCACCCAGTGCTTGCCCATTTGCGGCACACCTTCGCCCGGTATTGTGAAATAAGTCGGGGGTAAAAATGTGCTGTCCGGCAGTTCTTCCATGTCAGGACCGGGTGCGATGGAAGCCCGCTCGGCTTGGGTGATTTTGTAAAAGTGAATGTCAAAATGCGGTTTGCCGTAGATACTGACTGGTTCGTGGCCGTGCGGAGTCCAGTCAAACGAGATGTGGTCATACGGCGTTTTTTCCTTGCCTTCAGGCAGGGACAACACATGAGGGGTTTCGTGCGGGGTTCCCGGAGTTCCGCCGTGGCCGTCGGGCAGTCCTTGCAAGGCTTGCTCGGAGAACACGAATCCGATGGCGGTCGGGTTGCCGCTGGCATCGCGGCGGATAAGACTGCGGGCCTTGCCGTTGCCAACGGCCACCTCGGGGCCGTACACCACCGGTTCTTGGGCATTGTTGTCATCATCCTGCTTACAGGCAGTGAACGTGACAAACAAGCTGATAATCAGCACGATAAACGAATTGCTTCTACGCATAGCAGTGAATTGTTTTGAAAAAATGGACAACAAAGGTTCTGCCTTCCGCTTGGGAAAGATTTTTTATGTTTTGAAGAGGAGGGTTTTGTGTTTTTGAAGGATACTATTTTTCGCAGATGATTAACCCGAAACCGGGCGCATTCAGCTTCTTCAACTGCTGCCTTCGGAAACCGGCTTCCTTCGCCCAGTCGCTTACTTCGCCGAACGTGTATGTGTTTCCGCTCGACTGGTGGAACAGGTTGAGTGCCATGAACGACGTGTTGGCTTTCGACAATTGACTGTCTCCGCCGATGCCCTTGACTTGCTCCAGGATGATTAGTTGCCCACCCGGATTTAGGGCCGCCGCGATTTTACGGAACAAATTCCGGTTGGCTTCGGTGGTGTTGCCGTGGATAATCTGAAAGAGCAAAGCCGCATCGTAGCCTGTCGGAATGGCTTCTTTCATAAAATCAGAAGCCTTGAACACCACCCGGTTTTGCATGGAATATTTTTCAATGTTTTCGTTCGCGTATTTTCGTACCGGCTCAAAATCAACCACTTCCGCCGACAGCGTCGGGTATTTTTTGCACAATTCAATGCTGTACAAGCCGTGCGATCCGCCCAAGTCAATCAGTCGGGACGCTTTTTCCGGAAGCCGTATTTTGCCAACCACTTCCGCCAGGTTGGTTCGGGCCAGTTCGGTCATGGCCCGGCTGAACAGTTCCCATTCGTGTTCGCCGAAGTATTCCAGATTCGTGCGGAGTTGTCTGCCCTGCACCACCGTTTCCTCCAGCGTCAGGAAGCTTTGATAGGCCCAGTCGCAGAAGAGGATGAAGTAGCAAAAGCTGTCGGGCGAGTGGCGGTCAAGGAACTTCGCGCCCCGCTTGTTGAACCGGTAGCCGTTGCCGTTTTTGTCAACGTATCCCATCGCCTCCAGGCAATCCAGAATGATTTCCGTCCCTTTTTCGCTGACAGCGCAGGCTTGGGCTATTTGGGCGGCGGTCTTTTCCGTACCGTCCAGTTGCTCGGTGATTTTCAGCTTAACCGCCACGCCCAACGCCTTCGCCAGTCCCACGTTTGCCGCCACATCCATCAGCGGATGCGGAATGATGTTCCTGTTCAGCAGAATTTTTTCAATGAAATTAAATCGGTGAATCATAGTTGTTTTTTATTTCCAGATACTGTCCGGCCTGAACACTACTACAATAGTAAATCCCTATCGCTAATTAATAACCAAGCACTTATCCAACGGCGCGTTGGCTTATCCAACGGTGGAAAACAGCAGGGTTTTGTGTTTTTCAGAGACTTGTCAAGCCAACGGCATGATACTATTTTCCCGGCTTGCCGGTAATGGCCATCAGCAGAATGTCTGGCCCAAACCGGTTGCCCCACGAACGGAGCATGATCGGGTATTGCGGGTGATTGAGCAGCCAGTAAGCCGTTCTGCCATCTTCCGAAACCATATACAGCGCGTCCAATAGTTGCTCGCCCAGCATAAACTCCCCGTCAGATGTCATCTCGGTGAGCCGATAGGTAATGCCATCAAAAATCGCCGATTTTTTCTCCTTCAGCGTGCGGACAAACGTCGTGGAAAATCCCACCATTTTGTCGTCGGGCAACACGCGGGTTTCGTGGGCAATGGGTTGTCGCCATTCCGAACGGGTAGCGTTGTCCAGGCTGGCCTGCGACATTCGGATGGTCATGGGTGCCGGGCCACCGGGAAAATCTTCGCTCAGAGCCAGTTCCATTACCATCCCGCCGCCTTCGGGTAGTTGCACGGTGATTGGAATAAACATACTATTGGTTGAACCGAAGCTGTAATGCAATACCGTCCCCGATCCAATCACCGGGACATATTTTTCCGTTTTTTTCTGAGCGGCAGCGTTCAAGTAACTGACAAAAAACAAGGCAATCCATAGCTGTTTCATGTGAGTGAGTGAGTGGTTTTTGTATATAAAGAATGATTCGTATCAGTCATACCGAGTAGGCAAGCAAAAGTTTTAGTGGATTTCCTCCGGATTACAAATCCGAGGCAGTCCGGTTCGGGATTGGCTTCGCCGAACTCACGTTTGCAAATCCCGAACAGCTTTTTGCCGGTTGCGTTTCGGGCAAAAATTGACCAAAACGCAAACACACCAAAACTTTTGCTCAACCACTCGTCAATTCAATGGCTTTGCGCATCCGGTAGTTGCCAAGTGTTACGCCTTGTATCTCCACAGTCTGTTCATGCAAAACATGGAAGCCCATTTTTTCAAAGAACGGCCTCGCCGTCTGGCTGACATTTGAGAAAATCACAGACTGGCCTCGTCGTCTGGCTTCCTGTTCGATTTCAGTGTACAAAGTCCAGGCAATTCCTCGGTTTTGATGGTCTTTGTGGACATACAGCATGTCAAGCTCACTGTCGTCTGTCAACGAAGCAAAACCGATGATTTGACTTTGCTCTTTGATTGCAACTGCATACTGTTCAGTCACAATACTGACCCAACGGCTGTGATTGTCTACGCCCGAAAGCCAAGCTTGTATCTGTTCGGGTGTGTAGTCTTTGGTACAGACTGTCGAGACTGTGTTTACGAACAAGTCTTGCAGTTCTTTTAATTCGTCGGGCTGTGCCGGTGTGAGTATCATTTTATCAGGCTGTTTTCGCATTCATAAGAAATGAAAGGGTTTGTTTTCCTAAAGATTTTGAGTGGTAAAAGCAACGGATGACAGAGTCCGGATGCTGGAGATTTGAAGTAAGAAAATAGTATGGTTGAAAAAGTCAAAACCCCCAGCATCCGGCATCCACTGAACCAAGTACTGTTACTTAGGCTCCCATGCGGCGTTAAAAGCATCAATCACGAAATTGCCCGGATCCGGTGAAATCGGCGAGTTGTGAATCAACGTGACCTGTACGCCCAGTGAGAAATCGTAAAACGACGTGTTGAGCGAACCGGCTCCATTGGGAGTCGGGAACCACAGGTAGCCGCCGTGCGAAAACTGCGTACCGTTGGTGACATTGCCCCTGTACCAGCCCAGTTGGTGGTCATCCATGAGCTTGCGTTGCTGCGCATTCAATACCGCATCGGTAAAGCGGAACTTTCCCAGAAATTGATTCAGTTCATCCATAGACAGGTGAATGCCACTTCCCGCCGAATACAAAGTGGAGTCACCGAAATCAGTGCCGTGGATGTTGCCCGCCGGAAAAGGATAGAACAGCGTCGGGTTTTGCGCGTCGGGTTTGGCTGTTACTGTTTTCAGTCCGGCGGGCTTGAATACGCTGGCATTCATGTAGCTGAGATAGGCTTTGGCCAGTGCCAGCGGACGGTCGGTCACGCCTTGCTCTTTGAAGCCGTTCAGGTACGGAATGATGATGCGGAACAAGGCAAAATTCTGGTTCTGGTACTGATATGATTTATCAGTGCTGGCACCTTTCGCAATCATGGTTTTCAGAAACTCGTAATCCACTCCGTTGCCGTCCTGGTCACGGATGCCGCTGGTGTGCGTAAGCAGTTGCTTGAATGTAATGCCCGCCACGTTCGGGCCGCGTTGCCAGTCTGAAGGCAAGTAAGGCGCAACGGCGGTATCAATACTCAACCCTTTGGCAGTGAGCAGTTTGATGACTCCTACGGCGGTCAGTGTCTTGCTGACGCTGGCCAGATTGGTACGGCGGTACACCGAAAAATCCTGCTGCGGCGCATCGGTGGCGGTGCGGGACAGTCCGGCATCGTAGCGAAATTCGGGATTGCCCTGATACGAAATCACGACCCCGAAGCCAACGCACTTGTTATCCAGCTTTTGCCGGATGCCGCTTAGCAGTTTTGGCAATGACAAAGCCTGATTGCCCACGGCAATGCGTTTGTTGTACAATTCGCCGAGCCGCACCTGAAAGTCATCCAGCGACCAGCCCCAGACAATGGGTCGCCCGTCATTACCGGGCACCCAGATGCCGTCGTAGCGACGCTGCCCGCCGCCAATGTCATAGCTATGCTGGTGCATCAGTCGGTAGCCGTTTGCGTAATGCTTGCCGTTTTCCTTCTGAAAATCGGCCAGCGTCCAACCCCACACAATCGGGCGACCATCTTTTCCGGGAGTCCAGATGCCGTCATACCGACGTTGGCCACCCCCGATGTCGTAGCTGTGCTGATGACTCAGGCGAAATCCTTGCGCGTACAATTCGCCGTTTTTCTTTTGGAAGTCAGCCAAAGTCCAGCCCCAAACCACGGGTCTTCCGTCGTTGCCGGGTGTCCAAATCGCATCGTACCGCCACTGGCCGCCCCCGATGTCATAGGCCTGCTGATGCGTAATGCGAAAGCCTTGCGCATAGAGTTCATCGTTCTTTTTCTGCAAGTCGGCCAATGCCCAGCCCCAGACAATGGGTCGCCCATCATTGCCCGGCATCCAGATGGCATCGTAACGTCGTTGGCCGCCGCCGATGTCGTAGCTGTGCTGGTGCGCCAGCCGGAAACCCTGCGCATACAGTGTGTTGTTGTGTTTTTGCAAGTCAGCCAGTGTCCAGCCGTACACCACCGGACGGCCATCATTGCCGGGTGCCCAAATGCCGTCGTAGCGACGTTGTCCGCCGCCGATGTCGTAACTCTGCACATGAATCAGCTTGTCGCCGTTAATCAACACTTGTGGCGTGGCTGCTTTCTGTTCCTTTTGATTTTGAACAGATTTTCGTTCTTTCTGAACTACGGTTTGCTCCCGTTCCATACGTTTAACTGGTTAAAGTGGAAAAATTGATTGCCTTTCAAAAAATGAAAGTGTAGGAGTGAACCATAGGCAGTTATACAGATGATTTTGACTGGGGAGCCAAACTTTTTAGCATGAGAAGAAAGGCCAGCACCGCCTGTAGCGATTCCAGAACAACACGCCCCCAATTGGTATCCATCACCTGTTGAATCAGTGCCAGGTCTTTCCCTTCGCCCAGCCGGACATTCATCGGAATTTGGACAAAGGCGGTGGAAATCCAGTCAATCAACAGGCAAATCAGCGAAGCCCAGACCAAACGTTTGACAGGCCGGGGCAATCGAAAAAACAATAGCACAATGTTGAGCAACGTGAGTACCGCAAACGGAATCACGCTGATGGGAATGATGCGTTCTTCGAGCAGGGCGTGGTAGGTTACAAACTCTTTTTCGCCTACAAGAGCACGCGACGGATAGACCAGAAAGTAATCCATCAGAGCCGTGCCGTAGCTGTAAAAACTAATTGCGGCAAACAGTGGAACCAGCCATTTTACCGCGCCTGTAGATTGGGTTTTTGCAGGAATTTCTGTTTGTGTTTGCATGTGTTTATTGAAATGGTTGTGTTGAAAATAGTATCTTTCCAAAAGCCCAAACCCCCGGTTTTACTGGCTGTCTGAAACTTGCTTTGGCTTTCGCTTTGACACAGACAAGGACAGCCCCTCCCGTTCGGGAGGGAAAAAATGAATTGTTCGTAAAGGCAGAGGATTTCGGTTTTAGAGGTTGTTTATAACTTCTATTTCAGGCGTGTTTTGGGCAATTTTTGCCTAAAACGCTTACTTGGACTGTGATTAAGAAATCCTCACGGATTTGGCTTCGCCGAACTTACGTTTCGCACAGGCTGAAGCATGTGCTACAGGCGTTTTGGACAAAAATCGCCCAAAACGCTGCCTTGGTTTTAAACAATCACTCAGTCCGTGTAAAAGGTGCCGTGCTTCTGAATGCGATAGAAAACCAGCGGCTTGCCGTCTATGGTTTCTTCCTTGAAGCGGTGCATGCCGAGCCGTTCCATCACCCCAATAGAGTCGGTGTTGGGTGCATCACAACTGGCATCCACGTAGCTGTAGCCCAGTCGCTGGAACGCGTAACGCAACAGTTGTCGGCTGGCTTCGGTGGCGAATCCTTTGCCCCAATAATCCGGGTGTAAGGCATACAGCAATTGCGGCTGGCTTTCGGCGAAAAACGAATAGAAACCGGCCATGCCTATTACCTCATGCGTGTCTTTGGCATACAACAGCCACAGCCCGCAGTTGTCGTCTTCAAACGTATGCTGGCTGGTGCTGATAATATCCGCGATCTGTGTAGGCGGCAAAATCAGATCATCAAAAAGGTATTTGCGAACCGTAGGCTGGGTGAACAACTGGTGCAGTTTAAACAAGTCTTCGGCTTCCACCGGGCGGAAATACAACCGTTCGCTTTGCAGCAGCCAACCGGTTCGGGTCATTTTCATAGCAGTCATAGTGATTTGTTAAAATGGCTCGTATTACACAAATGATTAGTAGTCAGAAAGATGCAAACGTAACGCCGTTTGGCAGGTCTGTGGGTCAATACTTATCCAATGCACAGAAGATTTATCTAACGGTTGTTTTTTGCCTGGCAACTCCCGGTGGTGTCATCACTAAAGTAGCGGCTGACGAAGGCATACAGTTCCGGGTCGTAGGCTTGCAGTTCGCTTCGGGTATTGATTTGGTTATGCACGCCATCCGACGGAACGGCTTCCCTGTTTGCATTGAACCAATCCTGCACGCCTTCGGCCCAGTATTCCCGGTAATCGGAAATGGCGTAGGTGTTTGTCCACAGGCCCTTGTCTTTTGCTTTCTGGTACAGTTCCCTCAAACTGGTGTCAAAAGAAGCATCCGCACCATTCAAACCCATGACATGAATTGTGTGGGCAAACTCATGGATGAGAATATCCTCGCCGGCATAGAGGTCGCTGGCCTGGCACAACAAATTTTCCTCGGCGCAGCTACTGGCCGGTCGTTCGGGCGTGGCTCCGAGTCCCCTGGCCCGTTTGTTCCAATCCGTTCCCGGAAAAGCCTGGTACAAATCGCGGTGTTCCGGTATGTCGGTGGTCACCTCGCTGGCGGCCATCACCGCAACCCGGGTTTTGGACGCAATCATTTGATTGACAACCTGTTTTGATAATTTCTGCATCATCTTTCGGACGATTCTTTGCGCCCGGAATAACGCCGAGTCGGGCACCTTGCCTGAGCTTACCACCGGAATGCTGTCGGCATTTAGGTATTTTTTGTAAGGCTCAATTCGGGTTTCAAGTTGCGATTAACAAGGTCAGTAATCCCGACAGGGCCAGTTGGCCTCGCCGACGTAGGTTGTAAAGACATTCAAAAAAG
>JALOMD010000097.1 GCA_025455595.1 Cytophagales bacterium
ACGTAGTCGGCCTCGTTGAAAAACGCGTCGGCCTCGCCTGCCACTACAATGGCCTGCTCCTCGCCCCGGTGAAAAATCTGGATGCGGCGCGGGTCAACGGTGGCAATCGGCACGCCCGCCCGCTGCAAGTCTTGGAACGTGAGGCGGTAGATGCCCCGCTGCACCACGGGAATCTTGTAGTACTGCTGGGCGAAGTTTATCCACTCGTTGCCGTAGGCTTGTGCACGGGCGGGCGTGACGGCAAGCAAACTAACTGTCAGCAAACCGCAAACGGCCAGCACCAGTCGCCGTGTCATCATTGAAATATGAAAGCTGATTTTAGGTGGCATTTCAATTCGTAAGTTGCATTGGCGTTTCAGGCAAAAATTGCTCAGAACGGCTATTTGTCAGAACTGTGATTTCGATTTGATTCTCGTGATTGACATGATTGCTTTTCTGACAGGATTGCAGGATTTGCAGGATTTTTCTCATCACCGAGGTTTGTAACACACAGACCGGCAGTGCAGTGAAACAACGGTATGTGTGCCACAGACCTCGGTGTTCGGCGTTTTGGGCAATTTTTGCCCAAAACGCTTTCTGTTCACAATTCATCCAACGTTCGTTATTCACTCATTCTATCATTCAGTCATTCAATCATTGTTCAGAACGCTGCTTTTACAGAAAAAACGTTTGAAAACAACGACTGCGCTTGGTCGCCGATGTCGGTGAGGGCGTAGTCTATCTGGAACTTGCTGATGCGAATGCCAAGGCCCGCGTTGGGTTGGAACGTGGTCACGTTCCGGTCATACAGACCGGTGTTTGCATTGAAATCCTTGATGCGCTGTACGTCGCCAGCCCCGGCCCGCAAGAAAACCAATTGTCTGTAGTCCAACTCAAATCCCACACGCGGGTCAACAGATGCTATGCGGCTGCCTACCAGCACATTGCGTTGTCCGTCGAAAGTAACGTCGGCATCGGCGGCGGCCAGCAGGCCCAGCCGTTCGCCCATGCGCCAGCGACGGCCCACGCCCACTGTCAGGCGGGGCAGCGTGAGTTCGGTATAGTTGCCGCGCAAGGTATTGTTGGTTTTGGCGTAGGCTTCTTCGAGCAAGGCCGTGTTCACCGACCACGTGTTGAACGTGCTGGTCACGTCGCGCAGGTTGGCCCCGACGCGCCAGCCTTTCCGCTCCCAAATGGCTCCCAAGTCGAAGCCGAAACCCCACGCGTTGGCAAACGGCCCCACGGTGCGGTGGATGATTTTGACGTTGGCCCCCAACCGCAGCCCTTGCAGTTTCGGGAAACGCCGGGCGTAGGAAAGCAGAAAGGCGTAGTCGGCGGCGGAGAAAAACGTGATGTTGTTGTAGTTGATGGCCCCGTTGGCATCGAAGAGGAAGCGTGTGTCCGGGATGTCGTCCACGCCGAAACGGATGGCCGACACCGCCAAGTGGCTCAGCGAGTCAATGGGCGTGGCAAAGGCGGCGTAGTCGTACTTGGCGATGCCTGCGAAGTACTCGGCGTGCATCAGCGATACTTCGTACTTGGTGCGGATGTCAAGCAAGCCTGCCGGGTTCCAGTAGCCCGCCGTCACGTCGTTGACCACGGCCGTTTGCGTGCGGCCCATGCCCAAGGCCCGCGCCCCCACGCCGATGGCCAGGAATTCGTTGCTGTATTTCGGGGTAAGTATCTGACACTGAGCCACACTGCCCAGCAACAGCAGCCCAAGCAAGTACAGGTGTTTCATAAGCAAAACGCACCGGCCCTTTCAACCCGCCTTTGGATGCGTCCTGTAAAAGTAGTCAAAAAAAGCCGTGTGCTCAACGTACGAAACACAGCCGGATGCGCCGGGTGTAAGGAAACAGGAAAAATTGCGGGCGGCGGAACGGTTACTTTTTGCGAGGCGAAGGTGCGGGGCGAATGTAACTGTTGTGGGAGGTTGTTTAAAATTCGGTTTGAAGGTTGCGTCCCGACTTGTCGGGATTGCCCAAAACGCTCCAAAGAGGCAGGTCATCCCGCAGGGCGGGAAGACCGGAATCACAGGCTCGCCAAAGACAAAAGGCGGGCGTTTTGGACGAAAATTGTCAAATCCCGCATTCGGCGGGAACGCCCAAAACATATTGGGCAAACCGAATTTTAAACAACCTCTAAAATTCCACTTTGCCGGGCGTTCCCGCCCCCGACAGGTCGGGGCAGGCAGTTGCGGGATTTTCAAATACCGCCCACGCCAAGTGCGTGGCAAGCAACCGGCGGCATCTTCGATTTGAGCAAAATATGCCTGAAACGCCCGTCTGTTGTCTTGTCCGAGCCTTTGCTTCCGGTCAGACGCACCGCGTGCAGACCTGCCTCTTTGGAGCGTTTTAAGCAAAATCTGCCCAAAACGCCAGACAATTCACTTTTGTACAAGTCCAGAAAAACAGTAATGGTCTGTAATTTATTGGCTTTTCAGAACAAAAAAGTCAGGAAACAAAAAAGCGAACGGCCCGTAAAACCGTTCGCTTTTTGACAAACACAACTCTGACCTCTGAGTTCTGACCTCTGACCTAATTATTGTTCCATTAGCCACGCTTTCAAGAACTCGTCTATGTCGCCGTTCAGTACGGCTTCGGTGTTCGAGGTTTGGTGGCCGGTGCGGTGGTCTTTCACACGGCGGTCGTCCAGCACATAGCTGCGGATTTGGCTGCCCCATTCGATTTTCTTCTTGTCGGCCTCAATTTCAGCCACCGCCTCCATGCGTTTGCGCATCTCCAACTCATACAACTGCGATTTCAACAGACGCATCGCATTTTCGCGGTTCTGCAACTGCGAACGCGACTCTTGGTTGGTAATCGTGATGCCCGACGGTTTGTGATAGAGATGGACTTTCGTTTCCACTTTGTTCACGTTCTGCCCACCGGCACCGCCGCTCCGGGCAAAAGACCACTCGATTTCCGAGTCCTTCACGTCTATTTCGATGGAGTCGTCGATGAGCGGATAGACATAGACCGACGCGAACGAGGTGTGCCGCCGGGCGTTGGAGTCGAACGGCGAGACGCGCACCAGGCGGTGTACGCCGTTTTCGCCTTTCAGGAAACCGTAGGCCAAGTTGCCGTCAAACTGCAACGTCACGGATTTCACCCCGGCCACGTCGCCTTCCTGAAAGTCCTGCTCGGTGATTTTGTAGCCGTTTTTCTCGCCCCACATCAGGTACATCCGCATGAGCATGCTGGCCCAGTCGCAGCTTTCGGTGCCGCCCGCCCCGGCCGTGATTTGCATGACCGCACTGAGTTGGTCTTCTTCGCCGCCGAGCATTTTCTTGAACTCCAGTTCCTCCACCGCCTTGCTCACCTTCTCAAACTCGGTGTCCATTTCGGTGTCGTCCACGTCGCCGGCTTGGTAAAACTCGTTCAGCGTCTCCAAGTCGTCGAATGCCTTCTCGGTCGCCTCGTAGTCGGCCGTCCAAAAGCGGAGTTGCCGGAGGCTTTTCATGGTTTTTTCCGCTTCCTTGGGGTTGTTCCAGAAGTCGGGTTGCAGGGTGATTTTCTCTAAGCTTTGAACTTCTTCTCTCTTGCGGTCGTAGTCAAAGATACCCCCTCAAGGCCGATACACGGGCCTTCAACTCTTTGAGTTGTTCTGTTGTCATGGTAACAATGATTGAATGTTGAGTGAATGAATGAGTGAATAACTGCCGTTTTGGGCGAAAATCGCTTGAAACGCTTTTGTCAGAACCGTGATTCGTAGGATTAAAGGATGGCCTTGATTGAAAAGCAACTAATCATGATAATCCTCTAATCCTACGAATCACGGTTCTGACAAAAAAACGGCCTTTTGACAAACAACCCTTGTCTGCCAACAAGTTCACAAACGACAAACCCGTTAATTTTGAGGGCGCAAAGATAGGGGATAATTAAGAATTCAGAATTTAGAATTAAGATGCACCACGATGAAATACCGTTTTAGGCAAAAATTGCCCAAATTGAAAATCCCGCAACCGGCGGGAATGCCAACCTTGCAACCTGCAACCTTGAACTTGCAACCTGTAACCTTCAACCTGTAACCCTCCAACCTTGAACCTGCAACCTTTAGCCGAACGAATGCGTCCGCAGACACTGGACGACGTGATTGGCCAGCCGCATTTGGTTGGCGAAGGCAGCGTGCTGCGGCGCGTACTCGCCAGCGGACAAGTGCCTTCCATGATTTTGTGGGGGCCGCCGGGCGTGGGCAAAACCACGCTGGCTACGCTGATAGCCCGCCAAGCTGGGCTGCCGTTTTTCACGCTGAGTGCCATCAGTGCGGGCGTGAAAGAAGTGCGCGAAGTGATTGAGCAGGCCCGTGTCCACGGCAAGGCCATCCTGTTCATTGACGAAATCCACCGGTTCAACAAAAGCCAGCAAGACGCGCTGCTCGGGGCCGTGGAACGCGGCACCATCACGCTGATTGGGGCCACCACCGAAAACCCGTCGTTCGAGGTCAACTCGGCGTTGCTGTCGCGGAGCCAAGTCTATGTGCTGAAGGCGTTGGCCGCCGAGGATTTGGTGGAACTTGCCCAAACGGCTCTTGCCAAAGACGCGGTGCTGGCCCAACGCGGCATCGAACTTCGCGAAACGGAGGCGTTGCTGAACCTGTCGGGCGGCGATGCGCGTAAGTTGCTGAACCTGTTGGAGTTGGTGGGCAATTCGTTCGCCGGAAACGAGCCGCCCGTCATTACCGACGAGAAAGTGATGCAAACCGCCCAGCGGCGCGTGGCCCTGTACGACAAAGGCGGCGAGCAGCACTACGAGATCATTTCGGCGTTCATCAAGTCCATCCGGGGCAGCGACCCCAACGCAGCGGTCTATTGGCTGGCCCGGATGCTGGCCGGCGGCGAAGACGTGAAGTTCATCGCCCGACGGCTGGTGATTTTGGCCTCGGAAGACATCGGCAACGCCAACCCGAACGCGTTGTTGCTGGCCACCAGCACCATGCAGGCCGTGCAAATGGTAGGCATGCCCGAATCAGAAATCATCCTGTCGCAGTGCGTGGTGTATCTGGCCACTTCGGTGAAGAGCAACGCCAGCTACGTGGCCATCAAGACGGCGGGCGAACTGGTGCGCACCCGTGGCGACCTGCCCGTGCCGCTGCACATCCGCAACGCGCCTACGAAACTGATGAAGCAGCAAGGCTACGGCCAAAACTACCGCTACGCCCATGACTACGCAGGCAATTTCGTGCAGCAAGAATTCCTGCCGGAGCAAATCGCCGGAACAAGGCTCTATGACCCCGGCGATAATGCCCGCGAAAACGAACTGCGGAAAACGCTGAAAAACCAGTGGGGGGAAAAATACGGATATTAGTGATGAGTTATGAATGATGAGTGATGAGTAGGCGTTTTGGGCGATTTTTGCCTAAAACGCTGTGAGGAGGCAGGTCATCCCGCAGGGCGGGATGACCGGAAGTTGCCGAATGCCAAAACAGACTTGCGTTTTGAGAGGTTTTTGCCCAAAACGCCATTGCAAAACGGGATTTCAGACAACCTCTGAAGTCTGTACCTACAACCGTTCAGACTTGGCTTTTTTGTGTGAGAGTTGAGTTGTTCCGCTTTGAGGTGAGGATTGCACTGCGGATGATTTTGAGGATTTCAAGTGCGTCGGTGTGGATGCTATCGAATTCTTTTTCGGACAGATAATCGGCCTCTTTCAACAATTCAAGCCAATAGCGGGTTTCGTCGCATTCTTTCTGCGCGACACCAAGTTTGTGAACAAAGTCCGCCTTGCTTTCTGCATTCTGAGCCTCCCGAATCAATGCCCCTACAGCGGTTCCGCTTCGCATCATCTGTTTGCTCAAAATAGTCTCCCGTCTGTTTTCCACTATGTATTTGTATAGTCGGACAATCCGCACCGCAAACACAAAGCTTTTATCCAACAAGACACTCTCTTTTTTCACGCTCATCATTCATCACTTATAACTCATCACTCAAAAAGCTTGCTTTGGTAAGCTGGGACGGTGAAACTAAACGTGCTTCCCTGTCCCTTTACGCTATTGGCTTTCAACGTGCCGTTCCATTTCTCCACAAACTCGCGGCAGAGCATCAGGCCGAGGCCCGTGCCGCGTTCGTTGGCCGTGCCGGGCGTGGTGTGGTTGTGACTGCGCGAGGCGAACAGGTTTTCGAGGACGGTCTGGCTCATGCCCACGCCGTTGTCGGTCACGGTGATGAGGATGTTGTCGGCACCGCTTTCGGCTTTCACCTCCACACGGCCGCCCGCATTGGTGAATTTGACGGCGTTGGTAAGCAAGTTGCGCAGCACCACGTTAAACATGTTTTTGTCCACATAGGCGTACAAGCCTTCGCGCACCGAGCCGCTTACGGTAATTTTCTTTTCCATCGCCATCATCTCGGCCAAAGTCAGATTGTCGCCCACCAGCACCGACAAGTCCACCATTTCCGGATGGTAGCCCAGCGTGTTCATCTGCACCCGCGACCAATGCAACAGGTTCTCCAGCAGCGTATTCACGCTTTGGAACGACTTGTTCATGCCTTTCACCAGCACGTTGATGTCCTGTTTCGACAGCGTATCAAGGTTGTTAGCCAGCAAGCCCGAAAAGCCCCGGAACGAGTTCATCGGCGAACGCAAGTCGTGGGCGATGATGGAGAAAAGCCGGGTCTTGGAGTCGTTCATTTCCTTGAGTTGCTGCGTCGAGGCCCGCAGCCCTTCGTTGGCTTGGCGAACCACCTCGTTCTGGTTCCGCATGTCTTGTATCAGTCGCCGGTTGTCGCGCGAGATGGTGCCTACCAAAAATTTGCAGTACAATACCGAGGCAATGATGAACATGGCCGTTTCGGCGGTGCTCACCACTTGCAGAGCTATCAGGTCAGTTTTGTCACGCACCAAAACCTCGACACCGAGGATTTCGTTGGCGTAGTCCACCGTGAACAGCAGCAAGGCAATGAACACCAGGCTACCCACCAAGTACCGCAGTTCGTTGAGGCGAAAGATGAGCAGAGGAATAATGAACGTGGCAAAAAACAACGGCTTTATGGTGGACACGCCGGTGGTTTCGGGTACGTCAATGAAAGCCGCCAACAAATAGATGGCAAGCGGGCACAGGTAGGCAATCACCAGCCGGCCGACCAAGTGAAAGCCGTAGCGCATCAGCAAAAAGCTGACCAAGCAGCACAACAGCGACGGAGCGGCCAGTTCGGGCTGCCCGATTTTAATGTAAAGTCCGAAGTAAGGTAATGCGAAAACGGCACAGATTACAATGACCCAGTTGGTCAACGCAACATTGATTTTGAGTCGCTTGTTGTCATCGGGCTTGACGCCATTGCGGGAAATCCAATCCGCTATCCGGTTCAACCGCTGGCGCATGTTGGGGCGGGGTTTCGGTGCAACGTTTTCTCTCCTGCGAACGAACTTGTTTTCAGTAACTGGTTTTTCCAGAATGGATTGCTTGAGCAATGGTTGTGACATGGGCTAAAATGCGAAATCGCCTTTTTTGCAAGCCTTGTAAAAAATAGGAAACTTAACGGGTTGCCGTTCGCTGTCAAAAAATACAACGATATAACGGCAATTTGGCCCCGCTTTCTCCAAGTCGTCTGGGCGGCCAGGTCTGCCTTACGTAAGTTTGGAAGCGTAAGTCAAGGCGGGCAGGTGTCAAAATGGCAGCAGGCACCGGTTCGCATCCCGCCTCTCGCGACGAAGCGGTTACGTTCTGGAACCATCTGACGCAGCAACCAAGCGGGCTTCACGTAGCGTTTTGGGCGATTTTGGCCCAAAACGCCCGGCAGCACGTCGAACAGAGCCGACGCATGCCGGGCGGCACAGCGGCGTATTCCGAAACGAACCCTACTTGTGTAATGAAACTACACAAAATTGACCTCTGTCTGCAAGGCAATGCCAAACCGTTCGTTTACTGAGGCGCGTACGGTTTCGGCCAATTCTCGCACCTCGGCACCGGTGGCTCCGCCGTGGTTCACCAGCACC
>JALOMD010000098.1 GCA_025455595.1 Cytophagales bacterium
GGAGTAGTACAATGATGCTCAATACTCAAGACCCATGACTCAAGACATTCTGATTACGCCTCCATGAAGCCGATGATGGGCTTTTGCGGATGGTGCTCAGGCGGCTGGGAGCTGGCGTAGGCTACGTTCTTCTTGGTCGGCATAATTTGAATGCGGAAGTCGGAATGCGGAGAAAAAATGCGGAAAAGAATTGAGCCGTTGTGCGTTTTGGGCAAAAAACGCCTAAAACGCACAACGGCTCAGATGTACAGCAGGCTAAAGCCTGCTGTACATTAAAAAATTCCGCACTCCGACTTCCGCGTTCCTGTCAGTTGTCTTCCAGCCAACTGATTCGGTCCACGTACTCGCGTTCCTTGCGTAGCATTTCTTCCTGCGTGGCGGCCAGTTCTTCCATGTTCTGGCGCATTTCCTCTTCCTGGGCACGCATTTCCTCAGCTTGTTCGCGCGACTCGGTCAGCAGGCGGTTGGTTTGCTGGTTGATGCGGGCGTTTTGCAAGGTGGCCGCGATGTTTTCGGCGAGCCGCTCCACAAAACCGATTTCATGGTCGTGGTATTCGTTGAACGAAGCCAGTTCCAGCACACCTAAAACCACCTCGTTGGAAATCAGCGGCACCACCAGCAGCGACCGGGGCGGGGCCTCGCCCAAGCCCGACGGAATGGTGAGTCCGGCCGGAATCTCGGTCAGGTGCAGGGTCTGCCGTTCCAAAAACGCTTGCCCCACAATGCCTTCGCCCGCCAGCAGGGTTTTTTCCAAAAACTTCTTGCGGTTGAAAGCATAGCAAGCCATCAGGCGCAGTTCGGCCTGGTCGCCGGTTTGGTATTCGGCCACGTACACGCTGCCTTGGACAGACTTGGTGTAATGGGTCAGTTCGGACAGCAGTTTTTCGCAGAGGGGTTTCGGGTCGGCCGTGCTGCGCAGGATGTCGGTGAAGCGGCTGATGCCCTCAGCGGCCCAGTTGCGGCGTGCGTCTTCGGCGGCGTTTTTGCGCAGGCTGTCGCGCATTTGGTGCAGGGCGGTGCTCAGGTCGCCCTTGCCGCCAAACACGGGGATGTCGGTTGCGTAGTCGCCGTTGCCCACCGTTTTGGCAAACTGCACGGTGTTTGCAAGGCCGCTAATCAGCAGGTTCACGCTTTCGGACATCCGTCCGATTTCGTCTTTCGTCCTTACGGGCAGCGATTCGGGCAGTTTTCCGTCCGAAATGTCAACCAACGTTTGGGTGACTGGCACAATGGGCCGGAAAATGAAACTGAGCAGCCCGAAAGCACCGGCCAACACCGCCAGGTTCACCATGAAAAACAACATTAATGTGCCGTAAAACGAGGCATTGGCACGGTCGGCGTGTTGGGTGTAGAGTTGAGTGATTTCGACGTTCAATTTCAGCAAGGTGCCGTTGGTGAGGTGCTGCCGCAGCATGTCCAGTGCTTCCTTGTATGGCGGATTGTACACCCACGCGGCGGTGCTGTCGGCGGCGCGGGTTTTTCGCGGCTGGCTGATGACGGCCTCGGCAAGGGCTTTCTGGTTTTTGAAGAACGCTTCCGTTTCGTTGATTTTCTGCACGATATGCTCCGGAGCGGGCTTCACCAACACCTCGCCGTCAAAGCCGGGGGCCGAGCCGCCGTTTTTCAGGATGTGCAACGACTGTTCGTGCAGCGCAACGGCCTTGCGAAGCTCTTCTGTGGCCGTTTGCCGCACCGCCTCGTCGTCTGTATCCGTAAGCAAGGCCATCATGCCGATGCGTTGCGACAGCATTCGGTTGCGTCCGGCCAGGTCAAGCGTTGCACTCGTCGTTTTTTGGGCCGAATTGTAGTAAAGCATCACCAAATACGACGAGCAGGTGACGGCAAATATCGCCGCCAAGGTGAAAGTGATTTTGAGCCGCACGGGCAAGTTGTTGAAACGTTTCATACGCCGAAGACGAGTTTGTTTTTGGAATGACGAGAAAGAAATACAAACGGCGCGGCTGAAGCGTGACTTGGGTTGGCAAGAAGCAGTGCGTGACAAGACAACCCCTGCCTGGTTCGGGGCGGAAACTTCGGCGTGTGAGCCGTGGTCGGCCGGAAAGTTGTCTGTTTAAACCCGCGTCAGGGAGGGGCGTGAGGCGCGGATTGAACGCTGCAAAAATACTTGCTTGCGATTCGGGCCGGTTGCCGCTTTCGGCGGGGAACTTACATTCGTCAGGTTTGGTGTGGAAGAATGAAGGAGCGGAAAGCCAAAGGCGAGCCAAGGGACGTTTTGGGCAAAAATTGTAAACTCGCAGGCGGCGGGAACGCCAAAACGCTTGCCGTTGCCAACGTTGTTTTTGGCAACGGCAAGTATAAAAACGCCACGAATTCGGCGTTTTGGGCACTGCATTAACTCATTCACTTTTCATCCGACTTTTTCAGGTTCAGCTTGAACACGCCGTCTTTGAGCACAATTTCATCCTTCTGGTCGGTTCGTTTGTAGCCCCGGCCTTCCGGGTCAATGTCCGACTCGTAGCCGGTGGCACCGGTCACGGCCTTGTCTTCCATCTTGTTCACAATTCGCCCTACGCCGCCGAACACCGTGGCCGTAGCCTTTTCCTTGTAGTGGCTACCGTCCAGCGTGGCGTTAAACTTGCCCTCGATGGCATCCGCCGAGACTGCGGTGACTTCAATGGTGCCGCCGTCGCGCCGCGACCGACCCACGTGGTATTCCATGCGCGGGGCGCGGGTTTCTTCCACGTATTTGACGTAGGCCACGCCTTTATACTTGCCTTCGGCCACCAACGCTTCCACTTCTTTCTTGTTGCCGTAGCCTTCGTTGACCACCAAGTACGTGCCCACTTCGGGCATTTCCGTCCGGTTCACGTTCACGAACCAGAAACGCAGCGATTTGTCGGGCTTGAGGGCGTTTGCCGTCACATACCACACCGAACCCACGCGGATGCGGCGCGGAGCCGTTTTGTATTCCTTGCCGTCCACTTTGACCGAAAGCGTGTTGTCGTTGGCCAGTTGGGCGAATGCGCTGCCACTGCACAGCAGGGCCAGCATCAGAACGAGGTTTTTCATGTTGGAAGGGAGTTTGTTTTGAAAGTGTAATGTCATGCACAGCGGGCTTTCCCTTAAATTAGTGAACGTTGGATTGCAAACGTAAACGTGCGAGTGGATGAACTTTTTGACAGAAGGACTGTCGTGTTGCCTTGTATTGGCAGAGACACAGGTTCGAGTATCTGCCGTTTTAGCCGAAATTTGCCCAAAACGACTTCGGAAACGAGGTTCGGTGACGTGGAGCGGGGCCTTGTCGCGCAAAACCATTTTTTGACTAACTTGCCTCGCAACCAAACACTTACCATTATGCCAAAGGACAAGCCCGCAAAGGAGAAAAAGAAAGAGCCGGCCAAGTCTCTGAAAGAGAAAAGGGCGGCCAAACAGGAGAAGAAAAGCAGCAAACGCGACTAATACTAAAAAGTCATGAGTCTTGCGTCTTTAGTCTTGAGTAAATGCGCTGATTATCAGCAAATTATTCACAACCAAATACGCAATGTTCAGCTTGTTTTAGTATGATTCACAGTGTTTGCCTTAAACAAGCAAGACCCGCTGCATGGCGGGTCTTGCTTGTTTAAGGTTGTTTACGTTAGGTTGATGTTCGGAAACCGGAAAAGGCGTTTTGGACGTTTTTCGCCCAAAACGCCCGGTTCTGCAACAAGGTCACGCCTCGGCGTGACGCACAGGCTAAAGCATGTGCTACATATACAGGCGTTTTGGGCGAAAATCGCTCAAAACGGCTTCTGACCTCTGACCTAAAAATCGTACTTCGTACCTCGTAATTCGCACCTCTTATTGTCCTGCTCCTTCGCGCGGTTCGATGCGGATGGTGCCCGCACCGTTGACGGAGTGGTACTCGCCGTTGTACATCGCGTCGGCTTGTACGGGGCCGAGGCGGAAGGTGCCGGTTGACACGGCCCGCACCACGTAGTAATAGTTGCGAACGTAGCCGTCAGCGGTGGCGAACAGATTGATGCGGTCGTCGCGGATGTCGGAGTACTCGGGTGTGGCGGCGTCGGTGGCCCACTCGGTGCCGGTCACTTCCTTGACGCGCGGGTTCTCAATTTCAAACCCGGCGGGCAGCATGTCGGTCAGCACCACGTTGGGTACTTCCGAGCCGTCGGTGGTGGACAGGGACAGGCGCACCACCACGAGGTCGTTCTGAGTGAAGCTTTCACCCGAAAGCTGCCGACCCGTACGGTCGAAAAACGCCTTCCGCACGCGCAGGTAGCTGTCTTCCTCCTTCACGTCGCTGCTGCGCGTCAGCCCTTCCGCCGACCAGAAATAGTACAAATTGCCCGTCCCTTCCGGCGAAACCGTCACGTTCTGGTTGGCGGCAGTCAGGGCCACGACCAAGTCCTCGGCCCCCACTTGGCCCAGCGTGGCGTTTCCTGATTTCACCGTGGCCGTAGCCGAGCCGGCGTTGGTTTGGCGGGTCAACTTGCCCAAGGCCAGCAACCCGAACGACAACTCCTGCGTGTTCAGGTAACGTTCCCGTTTCATCTGCTCAGACAAATGCTTCGCCATGACCGGGACTTGCAAGTTACCGGGGTCGGTGTCGAGCAAGGCGTTCAGCGCAAGGGCTTCGTCGCGGATGTAAGAATAGAAGCTGCCGCCCAATGCTTGGACGGATCGTTCGCCGACAAACGCCGCAGGCAGCACGCTGCGGGCCGAAGCCGCGTCGCCGAGCATCCGGTAGGCCGTTGCCAGCAAGTACTGCGAATCAAGGGCCAGCAAGCCACGGCTGGCCTTGTAATAGTTCATGGTGGCTACGTCGGCGCGGCGGGCCAAAGCCAGCACGTACAGCGAATACGGGATTTCCTTGAAGGCGATGCGCTTGGTTTGTCGCACATTCTGGGCATTGTAATAGAAGTATTCCTCCATTTCCTTCTGCTTGGCCTTCTGCTGGATGTAGAGCAACATTTTGTCCAAGGACGTGTCGTTGACTTGGAAACCGGCTTTCTGCGCCTCCAGCAGGAAATGCGCCGCGTAGGTGGTGCCCCACCAATTTTCGCGACCACCTTCGGGCCAGTAACTCAACGCGCCGCTGTACATCTGGAAGCCCTGCAACCTGTTGATGGCTTCCTGCACGTTGTAGTTGGCCACCGACACCTGCACGGCGTTGGAGGCCTTGCCGCGCCGCGCCAAGGCTTTGCTCAACTCGGTAAAATACAACTGCGGAAAGGCCGTCGAGACGGTTTGCTCCACGCAGCCGTAGGGATAGCGCACCAGTTCGTCGAGGTAGGGGGCGAACTGCGTCATGGGCGAGCGGCTCACCAGCAACTTGCCCGAAACGGTGGACGGAATGAAGTCCGTCGCCACGCTGAATGTCTTTGGCCCGCTTGCTGTTATCACGCCCGCGCCGTCGCGTTTGAGCAACGACTGGATGGGCCGGATGGTGAGGTCGGTTTTCTCGGTGTAGGTGCCGCCGAGTCCGCTCACTTCCACAACCACCTGCCCGGTGCCCACGGCATCCTTCGCGTTGACGGCAAACGTGACCCGACCCTCGCGGCCCGCCGGTACGGAAACCGTTTGCGATGCCTCGCCTGCAACGGCCAAGTTGCCCGTTACCTTCACGTGGGCTGTCAGGTTGCCGGTCTGCTTGGTGGTGTTGCTCAGAGTCACGGGCATGGCGAGTTGGTCGCCGGGGCTGAGGAAACGCGGGATGGAACTGCTGATCACCACCGGGTCGGCCACTTTCATGTTGGCGTTGCCCGATCCGAACGCGTCGTCTTTGTAGGCCACGGCCATGATGCGCAGGTCGCCCGAAAACTGCGGCACGTTGATGTCGAACGTCGCCTCGCCGCTGCCGTTGGCCGTGAGCCGTCCGCTCCAGAACGAAACCAGTTTCACGCGTTTGTTGGTCAGTGGGTTCACGCGTTTCTCCAAGCCCACGCCATCGCCACCGGTACTGCTGCGCGTGCGGCCCAGTTCGGGAAACAGCCTCGGGTACAAGTCGTAGGCATCCACTTCGAGAGCACGTTTCTGGAAGAAGTACCCGTGCGGGTCGGGGGTTTTGTAGCCGGTCAGTTGTAGGATGCCCTCGTCCACCACGGCCACGGTCACCTCGGCGTTGGGCCGGGTGCGTACCGTCACGGTCTGTTTGGTTTGCGAACGCGACTGCGCCGCCGCCGCCACCTCGACGGGCAACTTCGTGTCCGGGTCTTCGACGGCAAGGGCGGCGTAGCCGTGCGCCACTGTGAGCGGCATGGCTCCGTCGTCAAGCGGCTTGATCAGCGTGGCCGACACATAGACGTTGGGCAGGTGCTCGGCCTTGATGGGGATGCTCACCTTGGCCGAACGCTTGTCAGTATTGATGTACTGGTACTCGAACACGCGGTTGCGTTCCACGGCCACCAGCACCTTGCCCGCAAAAGGCGTTTTGAGCAATATTTCGGCGGTTTCGCCTACTCGGTAGCTCTTCTTGTCGGCCTCGATGGTGATTTGCCCTTCGCGGTTCACTTCAAACGACGTGTTGGCCGTCATGCCCCAGCCGTAGGCGTAGAAATAAGCCGTCACGACCTTGTCGGAGCCGGGGCGCATGAGCCGTATCTCGTACTCGCCCGACACCTGCGGCACGAAGCTGAAATTGGTGCTGGCTCCGTTGAGCACAATGGTACGGTCGGTCATGACTTGCTCCTTGCGCTGCGATACGTAGGTGAGTTGGCCGTAGTCGTTCTTTTGCAACACGGTTTGCCAATTCAGTTTCACTACTTGCAGATGCGCCTTCACGCCCTGCAACGCCTTCCCGTCTTTGTCCACGGCAATGAGCGGCACCTGCACCGGCTGGCGGGTGTTTACGTAGCTGTCGGTCATCTTGATGCCGTAGAAAACGTCTTGCGTATAGACTTCGAAGTTGCTGACGCGGTTCACGGGGCGGCCCGTTTCGTCGAAAACGGTGGTGAACACGCGGCCGCCCAACACGCCGATGTCGCGGAAATCGTCGGGCACGTTGAAGGTGGCCGAGGCAATGCCTTGTTCGTTGGTCACGCCTTGCTGCACCACTTCCGTGAAGCGGAACTGGTCTTCGTTGGAACGGTAGCCGTAGTAGCTGCTGCCGGAGTAGAACGTGTAGTCGGGATAGTCGGGAGCGGAAAAATATTTCTTCGACAATCCGAAGGCCATGTCGAAGCTGCGCCCGGCGGCCGGGGGGCCGAACAGGTTCACGGCCTCGGCGGTCACATTGACGGCACTACCGGTTTTGTAAAACGGCTTGTCGAGGCGCACGGTCACTTTGATGCGGTCGGGTATGAACTCCTCCACGCTCATGCTCCGGCTGGCGAGCAACACGTCGTTGGCGGTATAGACCTCGGCGTTGTACGTACCCGTGATGGTGCTGGCGGGCAAGGCAACCGACGTGGCGAATGCGCCTTGCTCGTTCAGCGTGCCTTTCAGCGTGGTGAATTCCTTGCCGCTGGGCAGCAGGATTTTCACTTTCACGGGCAGCTTGGATACGCTGCGCCATTGGCCGTCGCGCACCACGGTGTTCAAGTTCACGGTTTCGCCGGGACGGTAGATGTTGCGGTCGCCGTAGATGAAGGCTTGGTAGCCGGCGGCGTTTTCGCGGATGCCGCCCACCTCGTAACGCGACGTACCCACGCCCGTCTGGCTGAACAACAGGTAGTTGAAATCGTTGTCGGCGGTTCCGGTAATCATGCCTACGGAGAATTTGGCGTATTTTTTGGCAAGGCCCGTGAACTTGGCAACGCCGTCGCCGTCGGTTTGGCCGCCGACGAGGATTTGGTTGTTGGTGCTGACGACGTTGATTTTCACCCCGGCCATGGGTTGGGCCGTGAGGATGGAATTGGCAAACACAAACGTCTCGTCGGCGGTTTGCTTCACCATGAACCCAATGTCGGAGATGGAGACGAGTTGCGTGGCTTGCAGGTAGTTCTCGTCGTCCGACTTGACCTTGACCACGTAGATTCCCTTGAACTGCGCGTCGAACTGGGCGAAATCGAGGTTCAGCAGATGCACGCCGCCCGCCTTTGCCAGCGTGCTGGTCAGGATTTTCTTTTCATAGACCACATCGCCGAGGTTGCTGTTGTACTCGTCGAAATAGTACGACGGGGCGTAGTCATAGTCGTACTCGCCGTAGTAGTCGTAGTTGTTGTTGCCGAAAAATGCGGTGATGTTGTTTTCATAGACCTTGAACACTTTCACCTCGATCTTGGGCACGTTCACGATGCGCACACCCACGTTCTTGCTGCCTTTGCTCGATAGGTAAATGGCCTTGGTGTTGGTGAACGCAATGCTGGGGCGCATTTCGCCGAACACCACTACCTGCGTGAAATCCTCTTTCAACGCCCCGCCGAAAATGCCGCGCAACGTCTTGGCAATCACCATGTCGTAGCTGCCTTCCTTGAAGTTGCCCTTCACGTCGAAGCCGTAGTCTTGCCGCTCCACGGTGAAGTTGACCGCCGGCGTAACGCTGATGTGCCGCTTCAGGTCGCCTTCCTGCACCGACTGGTTGGTATAGACGCGGATCACGCCGCGTTCGTACTCGTACTCGCCCAACGCCTGCACCACTTGGAAGTCGGTTTTGTCCGGGGCCTCGGCTTGTATTTCCAACGGCTTGGGGGTCACGTAGGCACTTTCGGCGCATTTCAGGCCTTCGCGAACAACCATACTCACGGCTTTCTTGTCGAAGTTGACGTTGCCTTGGGCCACGGCCACAGGCACCACCGAGGCGATTTCGGTGCTGAGGATGCGGGCCGTGACGGGCTGCCCGGCGATGGTCATGGCGAGCAGCGTGCCCACCTGCGCCGGATTGACGCGGTAGTTGAAATTGACGTTGAACCGCAGCTCGGTGCCGCCACCGCTGTTTTTGGCCCAGTACATATCCGTGCCAGACAAGGCCAAGTACGGCGTGTGGAACTTGACCGGCTCCATGCCGCCGACCGAAAGGCGGGTTTGCTTGTCTTTGTCCAGCGTTTTCACGTGCTGGGTCAGGGCCTCGGTGGCCGTGGCGGTATAGTCGGTGCTGGGGGCAAAGCCGCCGTCGGGCGAGAAGGTAAGTTCGTTGGCGGCCGTCCAGCGGAACTTGCCGCGCACTTTCGGCTCAAACTCAATGTAATGCGTGCTGTCCCACTTGCCCACCAGCGTGTCGCCGACCAAATCGTGCGAGAAGGTGAACATGAGGTTTTGCTGCTGGGCTACTTCGTCTTGGAAGTTGCGGCCGCTGATTTCGAGGCGGTTGCCTTTGCAAGACAGCAAGAGGAGGGCGATGCCTGCAAACCAGGCAACGGCGAAGATTCTTTTCATGGAGGTGGGCATTGGAGGACGGTTGAATTTGGGGAAAAGGTAGAGAAAAAACAGCGGGAAATCAAAATGCTTGGGGCAGAGGACAGAGGGCATGGGGCAAAGAGAAAGGCGGCGTTTTGGGCAAAAAACGGCTAAAACACCGTTGCATCGTGAAATGGTCGAAGGTTTACCTCGTACGGATTATTAGTATAGGTTTCGACTATGCCTCCGTGCCAAACCTGAAACCGTTTTGAGCAATTTTTGCCTAAAACAGCAGTGGCGAAAACGCGTTACTTGAAACCCACAGGCAGGCAACAGCAGCGATGACAAATCATAAAAGGTGTGTAAGTTTTGCTCGATTATCAGTTTAGTCGGCAATGCCACAGTTCTCTACATTTGTGATTCCAAAGTGCTTTGCGTAAAAGCAAATTGAACGCACGACTAAAAATCACATGAGAACAGAGAAAATCATTGTCGTCTTGTTTGTACTTGTTCTGGTGCTTCGGGTATTCGACATACCGGGAACCAGTGCGTTACTTATCTTGCTGTTAAGTACGCTGTCAATTCTATATTTTGCGGGAGCGTTTTATTTTTTTCGTGATCGGCACACCAAGAAGCAAAACATGCCCATTTCTGTCGTTTCTGGCGTTTTTCTGTCAATTGTCCCGATTGGCGTTGTCTTCAAGCTTTTGTATTGGTCTGGTGCACAGGTATATCTTTTGGTAGGTTCTTTCACGGCAGCGGCTTTCGCAGTCGTTTGTTTTTTGGCGCGTAGAAAAGCCTCGGAAGAATTGTCTGGTTATTACAGCAACATGATTGCCCGAACTGTGGTGTTGTTCACAGTGTCTGTACTTCTGTATTTTACTTCTACTGCTACGCTCATAAAAATTCAATATTGGCGCGACCCGGAACTGGCAGCCCACGATGACTACGTGACTCGCAAGTTCTACCCGCCTCAACATTGATGCTGCACAGCGTTTTGGTCATTTTTTGCCCAAAACAGGATAGACCGGACTTATGCAAAAGTCTTGCGGAATTTATCGGTGAGATAAAACACGCTGTCAATCACAAACAATACCCCTTTGGTTCCAGTACGGT
>JALOMD010000099.1 GCA_025455595.1 Cytophagales bacterium
GTGTCCACGTCCGAGAGGCGGGCGGCTCCTTTGGTTCCGGCCAAAAAGCCGAGGATGGCGTTCAGGAACGTGTCGCCGTAGCGGTTGAATTTTTCCTGCCCCACGCCGGTCACCTGTAGCATTTCGGCCTTTGAGACGGGCCTGCGCTGCGCCATGTCTGACAGCGTGGCATCGCTGAAGACGATGTACGCGGGCACGCCTTCGCTGTCGGCCACTTGCTTGCGCAGCGTGCGCAGTTGCTCGAACAACTCGTCGCGGATGATTTCGCGTTTGGTCTTGGCGGAAGGCTCGGTGGCTTGGGCTTCGGCGGCCTTGCGTTCGGACAACGGTACAAAAGTGGACAACCGCACCGGGTGGTTTTCTTTCAGCACTTGCCAACTGGCGGCGTTGAGCTTGAACACGTGGCCTTCGTCATAGGCGATGTCCATCACGCCGAGGTTCAGCATCTGGCCGAGGTAGTCGGCCCACTCTTCGAAACGCAGGTCTTTGCCCGCGCCGAAGGTTTTCAGGTTTTGGTAGCCGCGTGCGGTGATTTCCTGCCGGTACGAGCCGCGCAGCACGTCAATCAGCAGGGTAAGGCCCACTTTCTCGCCCGTCCGGGCAATGGCCGACAGGGCCTTCTGGGCCAACAGCGTGCCGTCGAAGCGGGTGCGCGGGTTACGGCACACGTCGCAGTTGCCGCAGTCGGTGTCGGCGGCTTCGTTGAAGTAACTGAGCAAAATGCGCCGTCGGCAAATGTCGGCAGTGGCGTACTGCTTCATCCGGTCGAGCTTGGCATTGAGCAGGTCGCGGCGGTCGGGGGCAGCTTGGGCGTTGAACTCCTGCTGCATCATCACGTCGGCGTAGCTGTAGAACAGCAGCGTATCGCTGGGCAGCCCGTCGCGGCCCGCCCGTCCGATTTCCTGGTAGAAGTTCTCAATGTTCTTGGGCACGTTGTAATGCATCACCCACCGCACGTTGCTCTTGTCAATGCCCATGCCGAAGGCGATGGTCGCCACGATGATCTGCACGTCATCGCGGATGAACGCGTCCTGCACCCGCGACCGGTCTTGACTGTCCATGCCCGCGTGGTAGTGGCTGGCCGGATAGCCCGCCTGTCGCAGCTTTTCGGCCACCGACTCGGTGGTTTTGCGGCTCAGGCAATAGACAATGCCCGACTGGCCGGGGCGTTTGGACAAAAACTCCTCCATGACCTTGAGGCGGTTGCGGCCCGGCAACACGGTGAGGCTCAGGTTGGGCCGGTCAAAAGAGGCGATGAACACCCGCGCATCGGCAATGCCAAGCTGCTGCAAAATGTCCTTGCGCGTCACTTTGTCGGCGGTGGCGGTGAGGGCAATCAGCGGCACCTGCGGGAACATCTCTTTCAACACCTTCAACTGCGTGTACTCGGGACGGAAATCATGCCCCCAAAACGACACGCAGTGCGACTCATCCACGGCAAACAGGCTTACGGAAAGGCTTTGCAGAAACGACAAAAAGCCGCTCGCCACGAGCTTTTCGGGCGAGACGTACAGGATTTTGACGCGGCCTGCGGCGCAGTCTTGCAGAATGGCGTTTTGCTCGCCGCTGCTCAGGGTGCTGTTTACAAACGCCGCCGTCACGCCGTTGGCTTTCAGGCCTTGCACTTGGTCTTTCATCAAGGCAATCAGCGGCGAAATCACGACGGTGAGGCCGGGCATCACCAACGCGGGCACTTGGTAGCACACCGACTTGCCACCGCCGGTAGGCATCAGCACGAGGCTGTCTTGCCCGGCCAGCACGGTGTCAATGATGTCGGCTTGCAACGGACGGAAGGTGTCGTAGCCGAAGTATTGTTTGAGGACGGATTCTTTGGTAAGCAAAGCGAGACGTGATTTATGGAGTGTTTGTCAGAACCATGATTCGTAGGATTAAACGATTGCCTTGATTGCAATCACTAATCATGGCAAATCCTTCAATCCTACGAATCATGGTTCTGACATATAAAACGCAAATATCGGCAATTGGGTGCGGAATCGGGGAAGTGATTGCGGGGAAGTTGGGGAGAAATTTGGCGGCGTGCGTTTTGGACAAAAATCGCCCAAAACGCCTGTTCCTGAATCCCGTACTGGCGCAAGCGTCCGCTTGTGCCGAAACACAGACCAGCGTCCGCTGGTCGCAAACCGATAGGTTTGCCAAGGCCGATGTCAACCGAAGCAGAAGACAACAACATGCGTTTTGGGCAAAAATCGCTCAAAACGTCTCACATATTGCGCCTAAGCGTGGTTTCGTCCTTTGCGAGCCGCTGGCTCGCGACCAGCGGACGCTGGTCTGACAAAAGGCGACCAGCGGACGCTGGTCAACAAATAGGCACAAGCGGACGCTTGCGCCAGTACGACGATTCAGGGACGGGCGTTTTGGGCGATTTTTGTCCAAAACGCACGAACCGCCTTCTGACCTCTGACCTACTCAACGCACCGTCTCGGTGCCGGAACTGTAGGATGAGACGTGGACAGGCGCATGGACGGCTTCGAGGATGATTTCCTTCACCAGTTTGGTGTGCGTCTCGGTGATGTAATGGCCCGCGTCGGGCAGGAAGAGGAACTTGGCCCTTTTCGACTTGATGTGCCGCTTGGCGAACTCCAGGTTCAACGGGTCGGCAATCCAATCTTTGCCGCCTTGCAGTACCGTTACGGGAACGTCCAGCTTTTCCCAGCGCGGCTTGAGTTCGCGCAGTTCGGCGGCATGGGCGAATTTCTCGGCGGTGGCCACCACAAACATCCTTGGCAGGCACCACTGCACCACGCGGTAGCGGGCGGCGCGGGCAAACCAAAAAATCTTCTCCTTGTCAGGATCAATGGGCGGCGAAACCATGAACAAGTGCCGCACCGACTCGGGACGCAGCAGGGTGAGTTGGGCCGCAATGGCCGCCCCGTAAGACCGCCCGATGACGATGGCGGGCTGGCGGGCGGCCGCTTTTTGCAGCAGCGGCAGCAGACTTTGGGCCTGCGTGTGGATGGACGTGACGGCCACTTGGTTCTTGCGCCGCGACTTGCCGTAGCCGAGCCGATCAACGGCTACGATGTGGAAATTTCGTTGCAACAGGCTGTCTTCGAGCATGTTCACAAAGCCGTACCAGCCGCCCGGTGCGCCGTGGATGAGCAGCAGCGTAGGCAGCGTGTCGGAGCCTACACTGGCGTAGTGCAGCGTGAGACTGTCGTTCTGGATGGTTTGAAAAACGGGCTTGACCGGCTTGTTGCGGTAATAGCGGGCCACCCGCCGCTCGGTGATGAGTTGATTGCGGAAACAGCCCGTGCAGAGCAAGAGCAACACCACTGCTGCCACACTGCGGACGACACTGACTTTTGAGGAAAACGGCAGGTGCATGGTGTACAAAAGGAGTTTCCGAACCTTGTTTCTTTACGTTAAACGGTAGCTGTTTGCGTATTGTTTTTGCCGCCCGGCACTCAGGGCATACTTGCCGACTAATATCGGCAAAATTTGCGGGCCTGCCGATACATTTTTGCCCAAAACGGTACGGACTGCTCGATTTCGGCGTTTTTTGCCTAAAACGCCGAATATTTTCCACCTGATCGGCCCGACTGGGCAGGAAAGTGCTCACCGCATCCGTTCGTAACGCTTGATAACGAAGGCGTTTTGGGTAAATTTTGTCCAAAATGTCTTTGCCATTAAAAGACATCCTGTATCTGGGAGTTGTAAAATTAATCTATACTAAATATATATACTTAATATGGTTATTCGTACGTTTGCAAATCCCAATCCATCATACCATTTACAAAACGCTTAATCGCAATCTGTTATGGACAAAAAGCAACTTCAGGAAATCCTGCGCTTACTCATGCTGCTGGCGGTTTTCTGGCTACCGACGTACGCAACCGCCCAAGACAAACTGCTGCTTGTTGCGGGCAAAGTGACCAGTACCGAAACCAAAGAGCCGTTGCCGGGCGTAACGGTGGCCGTCAAGGGCACCACCAGCGGGGCCGTCACCGATGCCAGCGGTGTGTTTTCCATCAAAACCAAACTGGTGTTTCCGCTTACGTTGGTTTTCACCTCGGTCGGATACGAGCCCAAGGAGTTTGTGGTCAACAGTTTGTCGGATAAAATCAGTATAGCCTTGGAAACCCAGACTGTGTTGGGACAAGAAGTGGTGGTAACGGCCTCGCGGCTGGAAGAAAACATCATGCGGTCGCCGGTGGCGATTGAGAAGCTTGACCTGAAGGCCATCAAGGAAACGCCCGCCCCGAGCTTTTTCGACGCGTTGGAAAATGTGAAAGGCGTGCAAATGATTACGTCCAGCATTACCGTGAAAATACCCAACACGCGGGGTTTCAACAGCCCGAACAACTTCCGCTTCAAGCAACTCACCGACGGTGTGGACATGCAGGCGGGCACTTTGGGCATGCCGCTGGGCAACACCGTGGGGCCGAGCGAACTGGACATCGAATCGGTGGAGATACTGCCCGGCGCGTCGTCGGCCTTGTACGGCATGAACGCCATCAACGGCATGGCGAACATGCTTACCAAAAGCCCGTTCAAATACCAAGGCCTGAGCCTGTACCAGCGAACCGGGGTAAACCACGTGGACGACATTGACTACGCGCCGAGCCTGCTTACCGAGAGTGCCGTGCGGTATGCCAAGGCGTTCGGCGAACGGTTTGCGTTCAAGGTGAACGTGGGCTACATGCGGGCTACCGACTGGCTGGCCGACAACGCCACCGACCAGAACCCGAACGACTTGCCCACGGCCAATCCCCAATACCGCGAACTGAGCGGCGCAGCCAACAACCCGGCCTACGACGCGTGGAACCGCTACGGCGACGAAAACAACAACGCCGTGACCCTCAGCGGCGTGAATTACCAAGGCGGCCGCCGCACGTTCATTGTGCGGCGCACCGGCTACTGGGAACGCGACCTCATTAACCCGGTGGTGAGCAACTTCAAGGCCGATGCCGCTTTGCATTACCGCTTTTCGCCCGTCACCGAGTTGTCTTACGCCTACCGCCACGGCATCATGGACGGCGTTTTTCAACGCGGCAACAAGATTCAGCTTGACGGCGTGGCGGTGCAAATCCACAAACTGGAACTCAAGGGTGCTGATTTTTTGGTGCGTACCTATGCGTCCCTTGAAAACACGGGCAACTCGTACAACCTGAAGCCGCTGGCCGACAACCTGCAACTCACGCAACTTTCCAATTCGGCCTGGGGCAACCGTTTCCGCACGGAATTGCAATCGCAATTGGACAACTCGGCAGGTTTGGCCGAAGCCATGCGACTGGCTCGCCTCGCGGCCGACCAAGGCCGCGCCGAACCCGGCACCGCTGCCTTCGACGTATTGAAAAACACTATCGTGGGCGTCAACAACTGGGATCACGTGAACGCGGGCATTGCCGGGGCACCGCCCACGGGCGGGGCGTGGTTGCGCCAACGCAGCCGCACCTTCCACACCGACATGCAGTGGGACTTGACCAACCGCGTGAAGGCTTTCGGACTACTGGTGGGAGCCGACGCCCGCCTCTACCAAGTGATTCCAGACGGCAACAATTTCGTTGACTTCTCCCGGCCCGTGGCCGAACGCAACCGGCCCACCAACCCTGATGCCAGCCCCGGCGACCAGCGTTTCGGCGGCAATGTGTATTACCGCAAGTACGGCGTGTTTGCACAGGTGAGCAAAACGCTTCTTGCCAATAGGCTCAAGTTGTCCGGCTCGCTGCGCTTCGACCACAACCTGGATTTCACGCCGAGGTGGAACCCCCGGCTGGCGGCGGTCTATACGGCAGCGGAGAAGCATAATTTCCGGATTTCTTACCAAAACGGCTTCCGCTTTCCGTCCATTTTCGAGGCGTTGTCGTTCGTGAACAATGGCAACGTGCGGCGCGTGGGCGGCCTGCCCTACATTGCCGACGGGCTGGGGTATTTGGACAATTCGTACACGCTGGCCTCGGTGAACGTGTTCAATGCCGCCGTGAACCGCGAGGTGAGCAACGGTGCCAACGCCAATGAGGCGGGCCTGCGCAACCGCAACCTGCTGCAAGTGACCGACTTGGCCGCCACCCGTCCCGAACGCATCCGGTCGTTTGAAATCGGCTACCGCAGCGTGCTGCTCGACAACAAACTGCTGGTTGACTTCGACGCGTACACCAACGAGTACGACGGTTTCTTGGGACAAGTGGAAGTGGCCGTGCCCGACGACAACGCCGTGCGAGTGGGCACCGATGCCGCCGTGCTTGCCATGCTGGCTGGCAACCGCAGCCGCCAGACCCGCTACCGCGTCTATACCAACGCCAAGAACCGTTACACCAACTACGGTGCCGCCTTGGGGCTGACTTACAATCTCTACAAGACGTTCACGCTGTCGGGCAACCTGAACTACAACGACATCACCGACAACCCGAACCCCGACGTGTTTGTGACGGGCTTCAACACGCCGCGTTGGATAACAAACGTCTCGTTCGGAAACCGGGAGATTCTGCCCAACATCGGTTTCAACGTGGTGTGGCGTTGGCAAGATTCGTTCCTGTGGGAAAGCCCGCTGGCAAACGGCACCGTACCCGCCTACGGCAACCTCGACGCGCAAGTGACGCTGCGCGTACCAAAGTTGAAAAGCAGCGTGAAAATCGGCGGCACCAATGTGTTGAACAACCGTTACATCCAGTATGCCGCCGGGCCGACCATCGGCGGGCTGTACTACGTAGCCATTACGGTTGACGGGCTGGGGAGGAAAGAAGAGAGATGAGTCAAGCACCCACTCACGAGTAGTTAGCCTTGGGTCTTGAACAAAAAAGAGTTTGGATATCTGAAAATTAAGTTTCTGTCAGGCACTTACGAACAAAAGGCGTTTTGGGCAAAAATCGCCCAAAACGCACGCCGCAATTCTTCGGAGGCACACGCTTTGTGTCACAGGCCTCGGTGAAGCAAATCGGATATCTGTCAGTGCTTGACAAAAATCAGTTTGCGTTATTTCTGATGCGCAAAAACCATTGAAAACGTCTGATTTCCAGCTATTTGCAATGGCTTTCTACTGTCCACTGACTACTAACGACTTTGTACTCAAGAAAGCCATCCGGCACAATAAAGTTTTTCAACCACTGATTTCTGTCCGGCACTTAACCTAATTTTGTAAGTGGCTGCGCGTATGTAGCTTGGCCTGTTTTAAAAAAGGAGTTCATTTTCGCTATCACTGCGTTGAAATTCAAAGCCCAGGAGCAACCACTGCGTACTTACTGATTCCCATTATGCAATCGCTTTCTTGAACCAGATGCGCAAACTCACACTTGTTTTCATGCTTTTGGTTGGCGGCGCGGCGGCGGCCCAAACACCGGCCAAACAAACCACACAATTGGGGCAGGCATGGTTAGGCTACTTCAACCAAACCCGCTTTTCGGACAAATGGGGCCTTTGGATGGACTTGCACCTGCGTACCAAGGAAGAAGTTGTCAGCGGGCTGTCGGTGGGCATAGTGCGCACCGGACTGACGTACTACTTGGCCGACAACACCAAACTCACCGCCGCGTATGCATTCGTCAATTTCTTCCCGGCGGACAATCACCGCAACATTTCGCAGCCCGAACACCGCCCTTGGCAGCAAATCCAGTGGCACACCAAATACAGTCGGTTGCGCACCATGCAATGGCTGCGGTTCGAGCAGCGTTTCCGCCGCAAAATCCTGAACGACGACGCGCTGGCCGAGGGCTACAACTTCAACTACCGGCTGCGGTACAACCTGTTGTTTTCGTATCCGTTCAGCAAGCAAGGTTTTGCACCGCGCACGTGGTCAGGCGTGGTGAGCAGCGAGGTTTTCCTCAATTTCGGCAAGGAAATCACGTACAACTACTTTGACCAAAACCGTTTTTTCGCGGGCTTTGCCTACCAACTCAACAGCCACGACAACAGGCAACCGCTACCGCAGCACCCATACGGTGCGGGTTTTCTTTTTCCACAACCTCGACTGGCGAGGCAAGGATAAGTGAGAGGAAGATTGGGGCGGCCATCCGAACCATGGGGGCGTTTTGGCCAAAAAATGCTCAAAACGCCCGCAGGTGCAAGCGTTAAAATTTCGCACGACTTCATTATTTTCGCCTTTTTGTCAACAGATTGTATTGTTAGTGCGAAAGTCCGCCTTTTTTTTTGCAATCCTTTTTTGTGGTTTTGCCCCGGCCCAAACACCCGCCAAACAAACCACGCACGTCGGGCAGGTGTGGCTGGGCTATTTCAACCAGACGCGGTTCAGCGACCGATGGGGCGGGTGGTTCGATGTCCACATGCGCACCCAAAAAGAAGTGGTGAGCGGGTGGTCGCATCTGTTGGTGCGCACGGGGTTGACGTACTACTTTTCGGAAAACGCACGTTTCACGGCGGGCTACGTCTATGCCAACCTCTTCCCCGACGACACCCGGCACGTGTCGCAGCCCGAACACCGCCCTTGGCAGATGTTCCAGTGGCAAACCCAGTACGGCCGCCTGCGCAGCCGCCAAACGTTCCGTTTCGAGCAGCGTTTTCGCCACCGCATCCTGAACAACGATGCCTTGGCCGATGGCTACAATTTCAACTATCGCCTCCGGTACAATCTTCAGTTCACCTACCCGCTCGGCAAGAGAGGTGTGGAGCCGGGCAGTTTGTCGGTCGTGGCCAGCAACGAGATTTTCGTCAACTTCGGGCGGGAGATTGTCTATAACTACTTTGACCAGAACCGGTTTTTCGTCGGCTTGTCCTACCAAACCAACGCCACCGACAACCTGCAAGTGGGCTACATGAACCTGTTCCAACAGCAGCCGTCGGGCAACCGCTACCGCAATCTCCACATTTTTCGGGTTTTCTTTTTCCACAACCTCGACTGGCGGCGCAAATCGGCTGAGGCGGCTATAGATTGACTGTCACAAAGGATTTTCAGGATTGACAGGAAGGGCGGAATTTGTGAAGCAGACAGTTGTCGCGTTTTGGGCAATTTTTGCCCAAAACGGATTGTCGAGGCGGCCTTCGCCGCCAAGCGTTTTGAGCAAAAATTGCCCAAAACGCCCCAGCCACGCAGGTCTGACGCTGCGCGTCAGACCGGAAAGCATAGGCTCTGTAAAAGACAATCCGAGCCTGTGGGAAACAAGGGCGAACACGCGGGTTCGCCCCTACGGATGCGCGTTTTGGGCAAAAAACGGCCAAAACGGAGCCGTGCAGTCCAATCCTGTTCCCGTTGCTACCAATTCGGTTGCGAGTGTCGCCAAAATTCCGTTTGTTGTGATTTCGCGAATCTTTGCCGGAAACGCCGTGCATTTTTCTCCTCTCTTCAGAAAGTCTCCGTTCACCATCCAACCCGACGTTATGCTTTCATTCCGGAAAACCAACAACCTGACCGGCTGGGCCGTGTTTGCCATTGCCGCCGCCACTTACGTTCGCACCGTGGAGCCGACGGTTTCTTTTTGGGACTGCGGCGAGTTTGTCGCGGCGGCGCACAAGCTGCTCATCGGCCACCCGCCCGGCGCACCGTTTTTCATGATTCTGGCCCACGTCTTCACCGACACGCTGGCGGCCGATGCCTCGCAGGTGGCCTACTGGATGAATGTGTTATCGGCTTTGTGCAGCGCCTTCACCATTTTGTTCCTTTTCTGGACAATTACGCTGCTCGGCTTGAAAGTGGTTGCGGCCAATGACAACGGGCAAACCCTCTCACCTGCACAAACACTGGCCCTGATGACAGCGAGCGTGGTGGGTTCGCTGGCCTACACCTTCTCCGATTCGTTCTGGTTTTCGGCTGTCGAGTCAGAGGTCTATGCGTTGTCGTCTTTGTTCACGGCGTTCGGCGTGTGGGCCATGCTGCGCTGGGAGCGGATTCGCGACGAGTCGGCGGCCAACCGCTGGCTCATTCTCATCGCCTACACCATCGGGCTGTCCATCGGCACCCATTTGCTCAACTTGGTCACGTTGCCTGCGTTGGCCTTGGTTTTTTATTTCCGCAAGTTCAAGCCCACTTTTCGGGGGGCCGCAGTCACGTTGGCGGTTTCGGGCGTGCTGTTGCTGCTGATCATGAACGGAATGCGTACCGAGTTGCCCGCTTGGGCAGGCAAGGCCGACATATTTTTCGTGAACACGCTGGGGCTGCCGTTCGGCAGCGGAGCCGTTGTACTGGCGGCGATTCTTGTCGGCGCATTGGGCTATGGCTTGTGGCATTCGGCGAAAAAACAGAAAGTAGTACTGAACACAGCATTGCTGGGCTTCACCTTCATCCTGATTGGCTACTCGTCGTACGCCCTGCTGGTGATTCGGGCCAACTTCAATCCGCCTTTCAACCTGAGCAATCCGAAAGACATTCCGGGTTTCATGTACTACATGAACATGGAGCAGTACGGAGCGGGCCGTCCGCTGGTGTACGGGCCGAATTTTACAGCCGATGTGGTGGCGGTTGACAAAGGCGCACCGATTTATGTGAAAGGCGAACGCAAATATGAGTCGTACAGCCACCAGTACGAACCGAAGTACGACCCGCGCCGCATGACGCTTTTTCCGAGACTCTACAGCAAGGATGCCGCACGCCGCCATCCCGAAACGTACCGCCAGCTTTTAGACCTGCGCAACGACGAAACCCCGACGCTGGCCGACCAGTTCTCGTACTTTTTCAGCCACCAAGCGGGCTATTTTTACACGCGGTATTTGCTCTGGAATTTCGCAGGTCGCGACAGCGACGAGCAAGGAGCCGGTTGGCAAAAGACGTTCGAGGCCAAGTCGGACTTGCCGCCTGCCGTTGCCCAAAACCGGGGCCACAACCGTTTCTACGGCTTGCCGTTGCTGCTCGGAGTGATTGGGCTTGTATTCTTGTTTCGGCGAAACCGGCAAGCGTTTTTCGTGACCGGGCTGCTGTTTTTTATGACCGGGCTGGCCTTGGTACTGTACCTGAATCCGCCGCCCGTGGAGCCTCGCGAACGCGACTACATCTACGTCGGCTCGTTTTACGCTTTTGCCATCTGGATTGGGTTGGGCGTGTTGGGCATCGGCCAATATTTGCAAAAAATCGCCCGAATTGTAAATCCCGCAATAGGCGGGAACGCGTGGCTGCCCACCGTCGCCACCGCCCTCAGCTTGGGTGTGCCGCTGCTGATGGCCGCCGAGAACTGGGACGACCACGACCGGACGGGCCGCTACATGGCGTTGGACTCGGCCCGCAACATGCTCGAATCCTGCGCCCCGAACGCCATTTTGTTCACCACCGGCGACAATGACACGTATCCGCTGTTGTACGCGCAGGAAGTGGAAAACATCCGGCCCGACGTGCGGGTGGTGATTTCGCAGTTCATGGGCACCGACTGGTACATTGACTACCTGAAGCAAAGCCTCGGCCGCACGCCCGCCCTGCCGATTTCGCTGGAAAAGAAAAACTACGTTTCGTACGTGAACAACCAGATTCTCTTCCTCGAAAACGAAAGCGTGAAAAACGGCATCAACCTGAAAGAATACCTGCGGCTGCTGCGCGAAGACAACCCGGCCCTAAAAGTGACACTCGACAGTGGCGAGACGATGAACACGCTGCCCACTTCAAAACTCTACCTGCCGGTTGACAAGCAGGCCGTCGAGAAATCGGGCATGTTGTCGGCTTCGCTGCTGCCGCTGCTCACCGAAGAAGTACTGATTGAACTGCCGAAAAGAGACTTGATCAAAGACGAACTGGTGTTTTTGGATGTTTTGGCCCAAAACGACTGGAAACGGCCTGTGTATTTCACCACCACGCAACTGCCGCGCCAATACAACCTGATGGAACACACCCAGTTGGAGGGCGTGGTTTGCCGCCTGCTGCCCGCACGGGTGCCGAAAGCCGAAGACGGTTTCGTGAACTCGGAGGTTGCCTACAACAACCTGATGCGCAAATGCCAGTGGCGCGGCCAGAGCAACCCCGCCGTGTATCACGACGAAACCTGCCGTGGCGAACGACTGTTCGCCAGCCGGATGGCGTTTTTGGATTTGGCTCAGCAGCTTTTGGCCGAAGGAAAGTCCGAGAAATCGCGTGAGGTGCTGAGGCGTTCGTTAGAGGTGATGCCGAATGAAATTTTCCACGACGACCAACTCTGTTCGCTGTACGTAGCTCCGTTGTTGCGCGTCAACGAGACACAGAAGGCCCGCCAACTGGCCGCCCGCCTCGCCCAAAATGCCGACCAAAACTTGGCTTATTACTGGCAAGAGAGCCAACCAGACCGGCAAGCCGCCGGGCAAAACCTGTTCGTGCTGAACCAACTGGCAACTGCCTTCCGAGAGGCCAAACTCCCGGACGCACCCCGCTACGCGGCCCTGCTCGAAAAACACGCGAGGCATTGGCAGAATTGAGGATTTCGCAGAGCCGTTGGCTTTTAGCTGTTGGCTTTTAGCATGGAGTTTCCATAGTCCGGTAATTGCATTTTGGCGTTTTGGGCAATTTTTGCCCAAAACGCCTTTTTTGTCGTGGCATGACTGAGATGTTGTTAATCGTAGGCGTTGCCTGAGTCATGCCACGGCTATCTTTCCGCGCCGAATGCCGCGTAAAAATCCAAACGTCCGGTTCAGGAAATTCTGTTTTTCCTGCCAATCCTGATTCTGACAAAATCGCCCAAAACGCCAAGCGGCGGACACTACGCCCGCCGCTGAATTCTGAATTCATAATTCTGAATTAACACCCTACCATTGTCGGCTGCCCAGCACCAGTCGCGTGGCGAGCAGGGCCACCGCCGTCACACTGAGCAAATAAACCACGTTGCGCGAGTCAATCAGGCCCCGGCTCAGGGATTGGTAATGGTACTCAAGTCCCAATTGGCCGACGAAGTAAGCCGCCGCCCCGCCCGAAAACAGCGTCGCCAGCAAGCCGAAACCGGCGAACAATGCAAAGCACAAAAACGCGGCGAGGAT
>JALOMD010000100.1 GCA_025455595.1 Cytophagales bacterium
CGGGCGGCGTTTTTGCCAAAAACGCTCGAATCGCTGCTGGCACAGACTTACGCGGGCTTTGAAGTAATCGTTGTGGACGACGGCAGCACTGACGACACGGAGGCGGTTGTCCGGCCTTTCCTCGGCGAACGGGTTTCCTACCACAAAAAGCAAAACGGCGAACGGGCGGCGGCCCGCAACTACGGCACGCGGCTGGCACGGGGCCGCTATGTCACCTTCCTCGACTCCGATGATTTGTTTTATCCGCATTGTCTGCAAAACGCCCACGAAAGCATCGAAGAATACGGACAGCCGCCGTTTTTACACGTGGCCTACGAAGTGACCGACGAAAACCTGCGCCCCAAGACCAAGGTTAACAAACTTGTCTCGGACGACATCTCGATTTTCATCAAAGGCAATCCGCTCAGTTGCATGGGTGTTTTCCTGCGGGCCGATGTGGCCCGTGCGTTCCCATTCAACGAAGACCGCGCCTTGTCCGGCTCGGAGGACTGGGAGCTTTGGGTGCGCATTGCCGCTAACGTGGGCCTCAAAACCGACAACCGCATCTCCGCCGCCTTGGTTGACCACCAAAGCCGCAGTGTAAAAGCCTACGACGAAAAAGCGTTGGTGCGCCGCAAGGAACTGGCTCTACAATACGCCTTTGAAGACCGGGCGGTGCGGGAAAAGTTTTCGGCGCACCGGAATGCTGTCGAGGCTTACTGGGACTCGTACATTGCGTTGCATCTGGTACTGGGCAGGCGGCGTGGGGCAGGCTTGCGTTTCCTGGCCCGGTCGGTGCGCCGCCACTGGCCGTCAATATTCGAGCGGCGCACGTTGGCCATTTTCAAGTATTTGGTCTTGGGTGCTGGGTCTTGAGTCGCAAGTGATAAGTCCTAAGCGGCGTTTTGGGCAAAAATCGAAGATGCCGCACTTCGCCTGCCCACGCCAAGTGCGTGGCAGGCACGCATCTGGCGTGGGCGGTATTGCTTAAAACGCTTTTGTTTTCCGAACCTTGATTGGCTTCGCCGAACTTACGTTTCGTAGGATTAAAGGATTGCCTTGATTGTTTTTCAGACAGGATTTCAGGATTGGCAGGATTTTGAAAATCATGGCAATCCTTGTGTTAAGATTCTGACAATCGGGCGTTTTAAGCAAAAAATGCCCAAAACGCCTGTCGTTGCAGGAATTTCTTCTGTGGAAATCGTGTAACCTCCTCATTTTCAGTCTATAGCAACTCTAATCAAGGCAATCCTTCAATCCCACGAAACGTAAGTTCGGCGAAGCCAATCAAGGTTCAGACAAAGGCATCCCGACTTGTCCAGATTGCCCAAAATGCCGCTCATGACTTACCACTTACGACTCGCCACTTACGACCGAGGACTTCACAAAAACATTTCAGCCACCTCGCGCCAGTTGTTGACGCGGGTGTAGTGGTTGAGATGCAGGTTGTGGTGAGCGGTGAAAAGGACGGGCTTGCCTGGAAAGCGGATGAGGTTCTTCTCGTGGTCGTCGATGAGGTAATCGGCTTGGATCATGTACTTGTGGCCGCAAAAAACCGTGTGCGTCCACGAGATGAACGGAAAATGCTCATTGAGCCACTCCAGTTTCTCTTTCAATGAGTTGGGGAATTCCGTGGCTGCCGACACGATGAACACTTCGTATTTTTCGCACAGCCGGGCCACCACTTCCTGACTGTCGGGGATGACTTTCATGCCCCGGAAAAAACCTTCCTCAAACAACCAACTGCGGATGACTTCGGGTGTGGTACCGGCTACGTCGGCCCACGTGCGGTTGTGCAAGTCAACGGGTCGTATCTTGCGGCCGAAGCGTATGTCGGCGTATTCAATGAACCGGCTCGCCGCGTCGGCCAGCACGTCGTCCATGTCAATGGCAATGCGTTGCAAAATGAGTTACAGGTTGGAAGGTTACAGGTTGAAAGTTGAAGATTGAAAATTGAAGGTTTCGGAAGCGTTTTGGGCAAAATTTGCCCAAAACGCCTATTCACTCATTCCATCATTCGTTCATTCAAGATTGAATCCGTACTTCAACTGCTTCCCACCTTCGTAAACTTGGCCTTCGTTTCTTCTGCGTCGGCGGGATTGTTGAAGCCGTTGATGATGCGGCGCGTAGTGGTGCCGTCGGGGTTGTGATAGACGCGGGTGAGCACCACGTTTTCGGCGGGGCGAATCACCAGCGGCACTTTTTCGACTTTCACCGAACTGGTGTCCAGACCGAACCACTTGTCGTCGCCGGGCGTAAAATCCTTGATGAAGAAATAGGTGTTCATGATGAGCCGTTCGCTGAGCGGCAGTTCGTTTTCGTACGACAAGAACCGCTCGAACACCACGAAGCGGAAATCGCCGATCACTTGCTGGCGGCTCAACGACTCGTACCGGCTGGTGATGTCCACCTCGCGGTTGCGCACCATGTCTTCCACCACTTTGCGGAAAAATAGATTGATGCGCTGCTCCACCCGGAAGCCAAGCCGGAACGTGATTTTCACCAAGTCCTCCGGTGCCTTGATGTCCACGTTGTACTCCATCGTGTAGGGGTCGTCGGTGGTGTCCACGTGGATGAACCAGTACAAATCGGCGCGTTTGGGGCGTTTTTGGAAAATCGAGTAGATAATCGTCTGTTCGATTTCGTTCTCGGTGCGGGCGTTGGTCATGAACACCAAGTGTGTGGCGTACTTGGGCACGCTCTGGTCAATGCTCAACATTTGCAACGGCTCGATGTAATCCTCCAGCCGCACAAACTGCATCAACCGTTGCTTGATGCGGTTGGCATTTATCCACACGTACATCACGCTCAGCAGCAACCCGCCGATGAGCAGCGACACAAAGCCGCCGTGCGGGAACTTGCTCAGGTTTGCCACCAGAAACGCCAACTCAATGGACAGGTACACCAAAAATACCAGCCACACCACCAACCTCGGGGCGTGGCGCGTGTACAGCCAATAACTGAGCAGCACCGTGGTCGAAATCATGGTCACGGTGATGGCCAGCCCGTAAGCCGCCTCCATGTTGGCCGACTCGCGAAAATACAACACCACGCCCACGCAGCCCATCCACAGCAGCCAGTTGATGCTGGGCACGTAGATTTGGCCACGTTGGTTGGTCGGGAACTTGATGCGCACCTTGGGCCAGAAACTGAGGCGGATGGCTTCGTTGATGAGTGTGAACGAGCCGGAAATCAACGCTTGACTGGCAATGATGGCCGCCAGCGTGGCAATGCAAATGCCCGGCAGCAGGAACCAGTCGGGCATGATGGAGTAGAAAATGCTGCGGTCAAGCACGCGGCCCTCGTGGGTGATGAGCCACGCCCCTTGGCCGAAATAGTTGAGCAGCAGGCAAGATTTCACGAATATCCAACTGATGCGGATGTTGCCCCGCCCGCAGTGGCCCAAGTCCGAATACAGGGCTTCGGCCCCGGTGGTACACAGAAACACGCCGCCCAGCAGCCAGAAGCCTTCCGGGCGGTTCACCAACAAGTCGTAAGCGTAGTACGGATTGATGGCCGCCAGTATGTGCCAGTCTTCGGTGAGGTTGTAAATACCCAAGACGGCCAGCGTGGTGAACCACACCATCATGAGCGGCCCGAACGACTTGCCCACCAACTGCGTGCCCAAGGCTTGCAACAAGAACAACAGCGTGAGTATGATAATCACAATGGTGATGATCATGTTCTCGGTAATGTCTGGCTTGATGTTGCGCAAACCCTCGATGGCCGACGAAACCGAGATGGGCGGTGTGATGATGCCGTCGGCGAGCAGGGCACTGCCGCCGATGATGGCCGGAGCCGTGAGCCAGCGTTTGTAGCGGCGCACCAACGCATACAGTGAGAAAATACCGCCTTCGCCGTTGTTGTCGGCCCGGAGGGTCAGTATCACGTACTTGATGGTGGTTTGGAGCGTCAGCGTCCAGAAGATGCACGACAAACTCCCGAATACAACGTCGCTGTCAATGGGCTTTTTGCCAATAATAGCGTTGAAAGCGTAGAGGGGAGAGGTGCCGATGTCGCCGTAGATAATGCCCAAGGCCACCAACAACCCGGCGGCGGTCACCTTGTCGAAATTATGTTTGTTATCCATGTGGTAGTTGAGAGGCCGGGCTTTCTTCATGGACGGGAGAAAAACCGGAAGAGTAGGATTGCGCAAAGGTAAGATACTTTCGTATGATTGCTCCAAGCAAGCATTCGTAATTTTTCGTACGCATTGTACTTAACTTAGATTTTGTTTGCCTTTGCTGTGCTTTTGTCGTTTTGTTGCGTTACGTTTGTATAACGTTGCAACACTGCGCAAATTTTGTCGGCGAAAAATCTGTGCCCTGCGGTCTCCCAAGCGTCGCGGTTTTCTGCTAATTTCACGCCGGACTGTGGGCGTTTTAAGCAAAAATCGCCCGAAACGCTCCTGCGGCGAAACCGAACATCAACCACTCGAATCATTCCAAATTCTGCATTGTTAAGTGCCCGACAGAAGTTGGTTTATGTTATTTTCGTTGCACAAGAAACAATGTAAAGCTTTGACTAACAGCAACTTGTATTTTTATTTTCACTAAAGCTAATGGCTAACTACTAACGACTAATTACTTAATTCTTGATTTATGAAAGAAGTTGCTCTCGGCGTTGACATTGGCGGCACCAACACCAAGCTCGGATTCGTGGACCAAGACGGCGTGTGCTTGGCCGACACTTCCATCCCTACCGGCGAAGACGATGCCGACAAGTTTCTGCCCCGCCTCTACCGCGCCGTTGACAAACTGATGATGCCCCTGCGCGACAAAATCACCGTGGTGGGCGTGGGCGTGGGCGTGCCCAACGGCAACTACTACCGGGGCACGGTGGAAATGCCCACCAACCTGCAATGGAGCGATTACGTGCCATTGGCCCAGTGGATTGAGAACCACTACGGCCTGCCCTGCCGCCTCACCAACGATGCCAACGCCGCCGCCCTGGGCGAAATGAAGTTCGGCGTGGCCAAAGGGATGAAGAACTTTGTGATCATCACACTGGGTACGGGCTTGGGCAGCGGCTTCATTGTGGACGGCAAGCTGGCCTACGGTCACGACGGGTTTGCGGGCGAACTGGGCCACGTGGTGGTGAACCCCAACGGACGCATGTGCGGCTGCGGCAAAAAAGGCTGCTTGGAAACCTACGTATCGGCTACGGGCATCCGGCGCACGGTCTATAAACTGCTGGCCGACCACAACGAAGACAGCGAAATGCGCCGCATCAGCTTTGAAGACCTCGACGCGAGCATGATTACCGACGCGGCCATTCGCGGCGACAAGATTGCGCAGGAGGCGTTCGAATACACGGGCCGCATCCTCGGCATGAAACTGGCCGACGTGATGGCGATTCTCAGCCCGGAGGCCATTATCCTGTTCGGCGGCCTCACCAAGGCCAAGGAATACCTGTTCGAGCCGACGTACCGCTACATGGAGCAGTACATGATGCCGGTGTTCCGCAAGAAAGTCAAGCTGCTCACGTCCGGCCTGACGGGTGCCAACACCGCCGTACTCGGTGCCGCCGCCCTGATTTGGCACGAATTGGAAACCATGCCCGAAACAGTAGCCAAGAAGCCGGTGAAAACAGCGTAATGCACAGTCTGTTGCAACCGAGCCCAAACCGATTTTTCGCCGAGGGTTTCATTGATGAAGAAGCTTCACAAATGGCCGTGCATCGGCCGTTGCGTTCAGACGGGAAAACCTTTGAACAAGCCGCTGCGTCTATTCGGAATAGTCGCGTCGAGCATCTGTATTTTTTCAGAGACGACAAGCAAATTGCCCGTTTCAGAGGAACGAGCAATTATGTGAATCCGCCGGAAGAAGCGTTGCTGCGCATGAAGGATTGTGTGGTGCTGCACAATCATCCGCAAGGAACATCTTTTTCACAAGCGGATGTCAAAGCAGTTGTCCGCTATGACGCTGCTAAATTAATTGTTGTGTCTCCAAAGTATGTTTATACTCTTGTCCGCCCGAAAAATGGCTGGGGAATCAAATTTGAAGATACGACGACGCAAGATGTGTTAGAAGAAGCCATTGCTTCCGCACAAGACATATTGCGAAAAGAAGAAGCAAAAGGAATGATATTTTCTTCAGAGAAATTCTTGAAAGAAAACGACTACGTTTGGCAGGTATTTTTCTCTCACTTTCACATCCCGTATCTTTATGAGGATAGAAGACATTAAAAAAGCCAAAGCCACATTCGATGACCGTGAGTTTGATAACATTGGACTCGTTGAAATCACGCCGGAAAAACAAAAACTCTTTGACAGGCTTCGCGAAGAGGTGATGGGGGAATTCAAAAAAAGGATGCAACTCCGTGAATCTCAAACCCCTCCATCAGCCGACGACCAAGCGGCGTAAAAACAATGCAGCAGTTAGATACAGGCGGTTGCCGCTTGTGCCTCGCTGTTTTTTATACTGGGATTCGCCTGTGCCGTTTTGAGCAATTTTTGCCTAAAACGCTGATTAACTTACTTTCCAAAAAGCAGAACCGCCGTTCACACGAACGGCGGTTCTGCTTTTTATATCCGTAGCAACCTGTTTTTGTTGATTTTTAATACGCTGATAATCATCTGTTTTTCAAGTAGTTGAAAAAATCTTCACCTTTTTTTTTAAACTACGCAAAAAGACTGCGCAGCGGCTTCCGAGCTTTGTATCGTTCAATCGCCGGAAGGGATAGCTTAAGCTTTTCTTCGGGCATGATTGGCCGAGAGATGTCGTAAGCAATGGATACTTCGCGCCACTCAGGGGAGGAACGGCATAGTCGGCACGCCCGGCAAAGTCGTCCGGTTCGAATCCGGCTTGCGTTACCCCGCTCCATTGCTGCTTGTTACTCTTTCGATTTTGAATGAGAGAATGATTGAATGAGTGAATTGGCAAATCCAAATTCAGTAAAAATTGCCCAAAACGCTTTTTTGCTTTGCGAAATGTTTACTCATTCGTTCATCAATCATCCAAAATTATTTGCGGGATGGTTCGGAACCTGCCCTTGTTGAAATTATTGATAGAAGGCGTTTTGAGCATTTTTTTAAAATTTTCAAAAAAGTTTCCAACTACGCAAAAAGACTGCGCAGCGGCTTCCGAGCTTTGTATCGTTCAATGAAACCAAAACAACTCCGAATGTGATTTCGAGCAAAGCCGATTACCAATCGGCTTTGTAAAAATACAAAAAGGCTATGAGTGTGCTTCCTTCTCTCTCGTTTGGATCGACTTAGTGCATTCGCTTTCCTTTTTTATAATCTCAGCAACACAACAGGCTATGACCGTCCTTCCTTCTAACCTTCAAGCTTAGGGCTGCCGCTTTCCTGTTTTAAATTGTCTGGAACCACTGATTGAACCTGATTATTGTGGTTGACCTGATTGTTTGCTCCATCAGGGACAATTTGCAATACTACCAACATTTCATCCCTAAAGGGACGGCTTCAGGTTAATCATAATGATCAGGTTCAATCAGTGGTTCTGACACAAATTTTACAACTATGAAAAACACCATCTACCTCCGTCGCGCAAATAAAGTGATACTCGAAAAAGGCACCGGCCAATTGTCTGATGCGCATTTGGCCGCATTTCTGAAAAACATCGAAAGCCTCGGCTACACGTTTTCGCAGCCGTTGATGGAACGTGTGCGCACACTGTCATTAACAGAAGTAACGGCTTTCTATGAGCAATTGGTCAAAGACCTGAAAACAATGGTCGGAGCCAATGTGAAATACAAGCCGATGTATCCGAATTTTCCGGCCCAAGTGATGGAAACCAGTCGGTTTGAGTTGTACATCAACGCCATTGTCCACTACATCACGCTGCAATTG
>JALOMD010000101.1 GCA_025455595.1 Cytophagales bacterium
TGGACCGCTTCATCGCCGACATCCTCGACTACTCCCGTAACGCACGCTTCGAAGCCAAGCGGGAAATCGTGGATTTGGAGGAAGAGGTGGACGAAACAGTGCGGCAGTACGGTTTCCTGGAAGGGGCTGCGGAGGTGGCTGTCACTACTTTGGTGGAGCAGTCCAAGGAGTTTCACACCGACCGCTACCGACTGCGGGTGATTCTGAACAATTTGGTTTCCAACGCCTACCGCTACCAAAATCCCACGCAGACACAAAAGTGGATTAACATCTCGTGCAAGGTGAGCAACGGCCACGCCGTCATCAAAGTGCGCGACAACGGCTTGGGCATTTCCGCAGAAGACCGTCCGCGTATTTTCGACATGTTCTACCGAGCCAGCAATTCGCTGTCCGGTTCGGGGCTGGGCCTGTACATCGCCAAGGAGTCGGCGGCCAAGATCGGCGGCACCATCCGCGTCGTTTCCGAGGAGAACCGCTTCACCGAGTTCACCGTCGAAATTCCCAACCAAGCCTAAGCACAGGCGTTTTAGGCAAAAATTGCCCAAAACGCCTGTTGTAACTACTGTTTGAAAAACATTGTTTTGTCGCATCAAAACCCAATCACCGAGGCCTGTGGCACACAGGCCGTTGCAGACCCACGCTACAGGCCTGTGTGCCACAGGACCGGACAGTGCTAACCAAAGCATCCGTCAGAATAATGTTTTTCGACCACTACTGTTTGCAAAACACTAAAAAGCCGGACGAACAGAAGCCAAGAACTCCCCTCCTTATTTTCAAGCCATTGATCATTCGGCGTTACGCATTTATCATCTAAAATCGGTATAAGAACAAAACCCCCTGACGAGCCTCGTCAGGGGGTTTTGTTCTTATTCTTGGGCTTGGGCAGTCACACGGACTGCGCGTGCCCGGCCTTTTCCGCCAGCCATTGCCGGGCGACGGCCTCGTCCTTGAAGTGCTGGAACACCAATTCGCCGACCTGCTCGGTGAGTACGCGCTTCGCCGAAAGTTCCGTGAAGAAATTCTCGGAATGGATATGGGCAAAATGCCGCAGCCCGGCGTTGGCCATTTGCGGAATCCACACCGATTGCAGCCAGTCGTTGATGGGCGGCCACGGGCCGGTTTGCAGGCGGTTGTCGTTCAGCAAGTTGGGACATTGGGTCTGCCGAATCAAACTGACCATAGCCAAGCAGGCTTGCTTGGCGGCTTCTATGTCGTTCACGAAACCCATCCATTGGCAATGAATCAGGTTTTCGTCGGCGTTATGATAGGCGTGGAAGAACTCTTCGCCCTTGGGGTTGGATACAGTGGAATATTCCATGGAAATAGGAGGTTATGGTACGTCCGTAAATATTCTTGCCGAAAAAAACGTAAGCCTGTACCAGCGGACTTTTCGGGTGGCAACTTGTAATGTGTGCACCTGCCCCCATTTTTGTAATCTACTGACCAACGGCGTTTTAGGCGATTTTCAATGAAAACGCCTTGCTGCGTCAACTGGCAAAGCGGCAGTCTGGACACGAAGGTTGTCTCTTTTCGTCAATGATAATGAAAGGTTTGTCGAACCAAAGGTGCGTTTCGTTGTGTTTTCCGACATGCGTCCGCGAAAAGCCACCGAAATTTCGGCCCAGCGGCATGATGTAAGAAACAGGTCGCTTTTGTTCGTAACCCTGCCTTCAGACGGACGGGTACTTTTCTGCCTTGCACCGCTTGGCGTTCACGGGCAAAATCACAACCTTTACCAATCGGAACCTGACGTTCTTGCAAAAGAAATGTCTGCGGCGTTTTAAGCAAAAAACGCCCAAAACGCATTCCGAATTCATCATTCTGAATCCTAAATTGAATTCGTACTTCGTAAATCGTACTTCAAAATCATGCTCACAACCGAATCCGCCTCCCATTACGACAATTTGGAAAAAATGTCCGTCGGCGAACTGCTGGCCGGCATCAACCGCGAAGACAAGACCGTTCCGCTCGCCGTTGAAAAAGCCCTGCCGCAAATCGAGCGGCTCGTGGAAACCATTGCCGAGCGGATGCGGGCGGGCGGGCGGCTGTTCTACATCGGAGCAGGCACCAGCGGGCGGCTCGGCATCCTGGACGCGTCGGAGTGCCCGCCCACTTACGGTGTGCCGCCCGGCTTGGTAGTCGGCCTGATTGCGGGCGGCGATAAGGCTATTCGCACCTCGGTGGAACACGCCGAAGACGACCCCGAACAGGCTTGGAAAGATTTGCAGCAGCACGATATCAACGACAAAGACACGCTGGTGGGCATTGCCGCATCGGGCCGCACGCCCTACGTGACTGGCGGCTTGCAAACCGCCCGCGCACACGGCTTGGTCACCGGCTGTGTGGTGTGCAACACGGGCAGCCCCGTGGCCGCCCAAGCCGACTACCCGGTGGAGGTGGTGGTAGGCCCGGAATTTGTTACCGGTAGCACGCGCATGAAGTCAGGCACCGCCCAAAAACTGGTGCTGAACATGATCACCACCACGGTGATGATTCGGCTGGGCCGCGTGAAGGGAAACAAGATGGTGGACATGCAATTGAGCAACGAGAAACTCGTGAACCGGGGTGTCCGCATGGTGATGGACGAGCTGAAAATCTCCGAGACTGAAGCCGCCGCCCTGCTGCAACAACACGGCAGCGTGCGGGCGGCGATTGAGAAGGTGAAAAACGGTTGAATAGCCGTGAGTAGTTGGCCATTAGTAGTTAGCCCTTGGCAAAACAACACGACAGGCTTGCTTTCAACAACTTGCAAGGCGTTTTCAGCAAATGATAGACGAAACTAAGTGCGCGTCCACGAATAATTTTATCTATTTCTTGCTCAAAATATCTAATAATAATTTGATAATCAGCGTTTTGCGTTTATTAACTAAAGGCTAACTACTAATGGCCAACTACTCATTGTCATATTGTTTTATTATTAGCGTTTTGGGCAGTTTTTGCTTGAAACGCAACTGACCACTGACGACTTATCACATGCATGACATTGAGCCGTTTTACAACTGGGAGACTTACTACTCGGCGGCTGAGGACGAACGCAGTCCGTTCTACGGCCGCGAATACAATTTCAACGAGTATGAGCACGATGTCTATGGGTATTACATCCATCCGCTGTGGGACGAGTTCGGCTCCGAGACGCTATACTGCAAAATCCTATACACCGACTACGACCGGCGGTTTACGGTCATTGAGATGTTCGGTGAGTGGAACGACACGCTGCACAACGACATCATGCACTTCAAGCGGCAGGTGATTGACCACCTCGTGAACGAAGGCATTAACAAATACATTCTCATCGGCGAGAACCTGCTGAACTTTCACGGCTCGGACGACGAGTACTACGCCGAGTGGTTTGAGGAAGTGGAAGACGGCTGGATTGCCGCCGTAAGTTTCCGCGATTTCGTGGAGGCGGAATGGAAAAAATTCCATCTCGACTACTACATCAATTTCGGCGGCACGCTACAAATTGACAACTGGCGCACTTTTCTGCCGTTGCGATTCTTTGAACTGGTAAACAGCCTGATTGTGAGAAGACTGCAATAGTTTTCGGTTTGCCGTTTACGGTTTTCAGTTTATCGTTTTGGATAATCCTGACCTGTCGGGACGCAAGCCCCGTAGGGGCGACCCGTCTGTAGAAAACACAAAACAGTTATAACGAAAAGCTCCGTAGGAGCGGCCTGATTGACAACACAACGTCAGGGTCGCTCCTACGGAGCTTTTTTCTGTGATTTTTCTGTATTTCTACAGACGGGTCGCCCCTACGGGGCTTTCACAACAGGCGTTTTGGGCAAAAAATGCTCAAAACGACCAGTCGGAGGTTTGCCGAATTGTACTATTCCGAAGTGAAAGTCTGTCATTTTTTATACTATTCTAAGCGTGCGTGAAGCTTTTTACCTCTTCGCACAGCACACGGGTGCGGCGCGTTTCGCCCTTGCGGAACGCGCGTCCGTTCAGGGAAAACAACTCGCCTTCCGGCAGGTTAGCCAGCAGCACTTTGTCGGTCTGGGTGTCGAACTGGTGCAGGGCTTGGAACAGTTCCGGGTCTGAGCACGACGAGGCTTTGGCATCTTGCAGGTATTTTTTCAATGCAGCCAGTACGTTCTCCGGAAACACGTCCGTATTCAGCACAGGGCGGGCCAATTCGCGGAAATAAGCCTTCCATTCTTGGCCGTGCGGCTGGATGTGGTTGTTGTGCCGCTGGAAAGCCACCAAATGCGCCACTTCGTGCAGGTAAGTCACCAAAAACGCGTACGGATTCATGTCGCCGTTCACGGTGATTTTGTGGCGGTTGTTCGCAAAGCGGTAGTCGCCAAACTTGGACGCACGCGACTTGGTGATGCGGAAGTCGAAGGCGTAGTATTGCCACAGCCGGTGGGCGTAGGCAACGGCAGGTTCTGGAAAATATTTTTTGAAAGTGGAAAGCGTGTCGCGCATAGCATGGAATCGAACCATCCGGTGATTTTGCACAGATTGGTTTATGTGCTGTTTATCAGGCGGTTAGTTAATTCTTACGAAAAGAACAGTATTTTGATTGTTACTTTTTTAGAAAAAATTTGCATAAAAACTTGTTTGTCTCACGAATCTGGCTTTGTTTAGCAACCACAAGTGACCCGTTTTCACCCTAACCCAAACAAGTACATGAAAAAACAATTCCTTCAAACCGTGCGGCTGTTTTCAGTAGCCGCGTTTCTGCTGGTGGCTATTCCGGCCTCGTCACAAGAACGTCGGATAACGGGCATACAGCCGCCTCCTCCGCCCCCGCCTCCCACCACCCAAAGCATCAGCCTCGTTGACGCTGCCTTGCTGGTAGCTTCGTCGTTGTTGCTGGTGCCGGGCACGGTTTACCTGTTGTTGCAAGACAACAAGTGATAAGTACAAAGTCGTTAGTGGTCAGTGGTCAGCCAGAATCAAAATACAACTAACTGAAAACCAGACACTTGTCACGGTTTTTGCGCGTTAGAAATAATGCAAACTGATTTCTGTCAGGCACTTAAGTCACGGGCAGTAAGCCGATGGGTGCAGACAGTTTTACCTGTTTTTTGCCTAAAACGCTTATCGGCTTGATGAAAGTCAGGCAGTGCAACTGCCTGACGAATGACCGGCGACTTGCAACTAAAAGTCGTGAGAAATTTTACGAAGTTTTATGCCGCGTACGTTTTGGGCATTTTTCGCCCAAAACGCACGTGTTCACTTTCGACTCTCCACTTCCCACTTACGACTTTACGTCTCCAGTTTCCCCAGCACATACACATCACTGGTAGGTACAGGGCTACCCTGTTCGTCTTCCATTGTGACGGCAAAGGCATGCGGCCGCATGTTGGGCATGGTTTTCATCACCAGCAGCGTTTCGTCTTGCTTGGGAGCGAACACGCCCGCATCCATTTTTTTGTCGCCCACAATGGCCCAGAGTTGGTACTTCTTTCCTTTGGGCAGCGGCGGCAGTTTGTTGGCGGCAATATACAAATGGCCGTTGACCGGATGCCAATATAACACCACCTCGGCCTGCATGTTTTGGCTTACGGGCCGCAGGCTCACAATGCGGTAGTCGGGGTTGCTCACCACAGAGGCCGTGTGCATGGCAACGTTCAGGCGTTGTTCCAAGTTGCGGGTGCGTTGGGCCAGCAGTTGCTGGCTGGCATTGGCCTCGACCAGTTGGGTTTCGGTCTGCCGCCAGCGTTGGTAAAAGTAAAGGTTTGCCAGAATGCTAAGGCCCAGCAGTACGCAAGCCGCCGCCGTCCAGTAGTTCAACCGCCACCGCTTGCGTTCCGTCTCGGCCACATAAGGCCCGATTCCCGTGATTTCCCTGTCCGATTCCTCGTCGTCATAGACGTTCGGGTAGTCCGCATCGGCATCTTCGGGATAGTCGTAGCCAAACTCCCCGAAATCGTCTTCCGATTCGTTGTCACCTTTCTGCACGGCTACGAACGGGCTGCTGAGACGGTCGTCTTGCTCGGCCAACTCGTCGAGTTTCGACATTACTTTGCCTTTCAGCGACGGTGCAGGTGCTGTGGCGGCGTAGCTTTCCAATGCGGTTTGGATGGCCGCGATTTCTTCCCGAATGGCTGCGTGCTGAACGGCCAACCGCTCCACCTCAAGATTTTCCTCGGGTGTGGCCAAGCCGAGCACGTAGCTCTCCAGTATGCCGGACGATATGTATGCTTGTATGTCCAAAGGGAGTCGTTGGTCGTTGGTCTTTAGTCGTTGGTTTCTTGTTGGGTTTGTTAAGGAGAGCGGATGTGTCAATGCCGCAGCGTTTGTAGCAATTTTAGCCCAATTCGTTTCAATGATTACTTTTGTCAACAATGTAGCGCAAGAACCAAAGCGGCGGTTCATCCATAAGCACTTTTACATCCGTACCGTTGGTTACTTCGGCGACCAAGCGGTGTTCCTGCCCCGAATTATCAAACAAAAAAGCTCGGTCAACTACTTTTACTGCGTTTAACAATAGGCCAAGGGAACGTGCATACCGTTCTTGCAATTTGCTGTCGGGCACATTGTGTCCGCCTTTTTGCACCCGTGTTGCCACTCTTCCGCTGTTGATGAAAGGCGATTCGGTTGCTATGTAATACAAGTAAGTGCGATACCCCAAATCACTTGCACGCAACAGTGTTTCTATTTTGCTCGGATGTGACATCACTGTTTCAAAGGAAAAAGAAACGCCAGCCGCAAGCAGTTTTTCCCTCACAAAGTCAGCTAAAACCGCCGCCACGTATGAGTTGACATCTTTTGCATTCAAAAACAATTTGTTGTCACCTATTTTGAAGTTGTTTGTCAATGATTTCACATCTTTTGCACGACTTGAACTGACTAAGAACACCCTCCAGTTCTTGGAATTCGGTTTGTACAGAAAAGGCCGCAAAATCCAAATGTCCTGCCGTTTATAAGATTTGCTTCAATTTCGTCAGCGTTGATGAACAACCCTAAACGAAAAAGCCTCTGTGCCGAAAGATTGGATGCCAACGTGGTTTTCCCTGAGCCGTTCGGCCCCGCGAACATTCGTAACCGCTTGGTCATTTCAATGAAAAACGCTTTTTGGCCAGTTTTTTACCGTGTTGTTCCAAGGCCCCGACAAATTCTTTTCGTCCATCCTTGTACACACGGTAGATGATCCCTTTTTCCGCGACGACAATCGGCAAATCCAAGGCAAAAGTCTCGGTAACCGTGGCTACCGAGGAAGCTTTCAGTGCGTTTTCTAATGCCTTTAGTGTAAACTCCCGTTTGACTAATTCTTTTTTTGCTTTCATAGCATAATTAGTTGAGTTAGGTGCCTGTTGATGAGTCGTTAAGTCTTGAGCAAAAGCTCACGTACTGATGTTATGCAGCGTTTTAGGCAAATTTTGCTCAAATTGGAAATCCCGCAACTGACGGCAACGGTTTTTCAGGTTTTGAAAAGTGCTTTTTTACAAACAAGCAAAAGTTCTGGTTTATGCGTGGTCTTCTGTTGTTGGTAAAAACACGAACCGCCGAAGCAGAAGTTGCTTTTCACCTACTGTTTCACCGTCACACCCATCAGTTCCCGCAAATGGTTGATGGCCGCTTTGATGCGCGTTTTCACTGTGCCGAGCGGAATGTCCAGTTCCTCGGCCAGTTCGGTTTGGGTGTAGCCCTTGAAATACAGGTAGTCAACCACCAGTCGGTGTTCGGGGCGAAGCTGCGCCACGTGCTTTTCCATACCGATGAAATCAACCTGCGGCAGCTCGTTGGCTTGCCGATCCAGCATACTTACGTTTTGTTCCAAATCTTGGATGCTGGCCTGTTGCTTGAAATCCTGCGTCCGCACTTTGTCAATGGCCGTGTTACGGGCAATGTTCAGTACCCAAGTAAACAGCGTGCCCTTGCTTTTGTCGTAAGCGGCAACATTTTTCCAAATCTTCACGAAAGCCTCCTGCACCACATCCTCGGCCACCTCTTCCGTCCGTACAATGCGCAATACCACGCCATACAACGCCGCCGAGTACCGGTCGTAGAGGTACTCGAATCCCTTGCGGTCATGCTGCTTGAGCAAGGCCACCAACTGGTCTTCGGCGAGTGTGATTTGTCGGGCCAACGGGTTGCGGGTTTCGTTGCTGGTGAAAATAAAAGATGAAATGCCGAAAAACAAAATCAGTCGTGAGTAATTAGTCTTGGGTCTTGAGTAAAAAAGTTTAACATCCTGAAAATCAATGTTTTGGAATATTTTTCTCTAAAACAGGCTGAACTAAATATGCGTAAGGACTTGTTGCGGTATTCGCGTTTTGGGTGAATTTCGGTCAAAACGTCTGTGTGCGTCAGTTCCACCGGGCAATGCCCAGTGCTGGTGTATCACGCCCTTTCAGGGCTAAATGGCGTTTTGGGCAAAAAACGCCTAAAACGCCCCATGCTCCCTGCCCTATGCCTTCCCCACCCGCCCGTCGGCGAGGAGGCGGAGTTGGTTTTGGTCGGCCATTTCGCGGATGATTTCCACCACCGTGTCCGGGTCGTTGGCGGTGAGGTGGCGCACCAATTCGGGCACCGTCGGCGTGGCGATTTCCAACGCCGCCAAAATCTTGCGTCGATACGCCTCGTAATCAGGGGTTTTGCGTTGCCGTTTTTTCTGTACGCACACATCGCAAATGCCGCAGTCGGGTGTGTCGGTTTCGCCGAAATACTCGGTCAATTGGCGGGTGCGGCAGCGGCGGCAGTCAGTGGCGTACCGTACCAAGGCTTCCAGCTTTTCGGTATCGCGGTTTTTGCGCCAGTTCAGTTGCGGCACGTCGAGCGGCAGCCGGGCCGCATCGTGGCGGATGGTGGTGAACACCAACTGCGGCTTGTCTTTCTGTTTCTCGTACAGCAGCAGGTTCGTTTGGTGCAGGTGGGTCAGCAGCCGTTCCACGGTCAGGGCATCGGTTTGCAGGTACGGAGCCAGCTTTTGTTCCGAAATCGCCACGAAATCGTTGAAAACGTCGCCGCCGTACATGCGCAGCACCGTTTTGACGAGCGGATCGTAGGCGGCATTGGCGACTTGGAACGCGTACAGGGCCTGCTTGTCAACCAAGAACCGAATGCGCGACGGATTGTGAAACGCCTCGGTGAGTTGGACAAATCCTTCTTCTTCCAGCCGCCGGATGGCATGGAACGTCTCTTGGGCGGGCAGCTTGTAGGTTTGGCAAAACGCCTCAAAATCAAAGTCGTGGCCCGCCAGCAGGCCGCTGCCCACCGCCACTTGGAAGTAGTTTGCCAACGCTTGGTAAACCTGCCGCAGCATCTCCACCGACGGGTAGGACTGTGCCAATGCCGCCTGCATGTTCTCAAGGTCGGTGGTGTGGTACAAAGCCACCGCGTATGCCTTGGCCCCGTCGCGGCCCGCCCGCCCCGCCTCTTGGTAGTAGTTTTCGAGGTTGGCGGGCATGTCCATGTGAATCACCGTGCGCACGTCGGGCTTGTCAATGCCCATGCCGAAAGCGTTGGTCGCCACCACCACCCGCGTGCGGCCGCGCAGCCAGTCGTCTTGGCGGGCGGCGCGTTCCTCGGTGGTCAGCCCGGCGTGGTAATGACCCGCCCGGATGCCTTGGCGGTTCAGCCATTCGGCGATTTCCTGGGTGCGTTTGCGGCTGCGCACATACACCACCGACGAACCCGGCACATTTTGCAGGATTTCGAGCATTTTCCGCTCTTTGTCTTCCCGCTCAAACACCGAGTACGACAGGTTGGCTCGTGCAAAACTGCCAGCGAACACGTTCGGTTGGCGCAGGGCCAGTTTGTCCACGATGTCGTTGCGCACGGCTGGCGTGGCGGTGGCCGTGAGGGCAATGATGGGTATCTGCGGCACCCACTCGCGCAGCTTGGCGATTTCCAGATACGGCGGGCGGAAGTCGTAGCCCCATTGCGAGATACAGTGCGCCTCGTCAACGGCCAGCAGGTTCACGTTCATGCCCCGGAACCGCTCGATGAAAATGTCGGTGCGGAGGCGTTCGGGCGACACGTAGAGGAACTTGACACCGCCAAACCGGCAGTTGTCCAGCGTAATGTCAATGGCCCGGCGCGTCATGCCCGAATACAACGCCGCCGCCTCGATGCCGCGTTTTTTCAGGTTTTCCACCTGATCTTTCATCAAGGCAATCAGCGGCGACACCACCACACAAACGCCTTCGGTGGCAAGGGCGGGCACTTGGAAACACACCGATTTGCCGCCGCCCGTGGGCAACAGGGCCAGCGTGTCGCGGCCGTCCAGCACCGAGCGGATGATGTCTTCCTGCAACGGACGGAACGAGTCGTGACCCCAGTGGTTTTTGAGAATGGCGTGGATGTCGGCGGGCATGAGAATGCAAAAATACGAAGTTCGTTTCAGCGTTTGACGTTTGGCGTTTACCGTTTTAGGCAAAAATTGGCTGAAACGGATTCGTTTGAATTGTGATGGCGTTTTGGGCAAAAACTAAGAAATCTTGCAACCGACGGGAACAGCCAAAACGCAGGTAACCGCCCGCGAACAGCGTTTGCCAAAGGCCACCAACGGAACGATTGGCTGGACAGAAGCCTTGGCCGAGTTTTGTCAAATGTCACTATTTTTCATTACATCGCTGTTATACAGGCTTTTGCGTGGAAATGTCAGAAAAAACCGTAAAAAAGGTGATTTAGGACGGTCACTTTTTTCCAAAACGGCGGATATAGGATAAAATCTTACATACGTATTACATCACACATATTATCCATAACCGCCATGAAACGCGTCTCCACTTCCGAACTGTCTCTCGCCGTACTGCAAGAAGCCGAAATGCTGCAAAAAGTGCAGCAGCACGCCATTGCGTTCAGCCTTGATTTTCCGGTGAAAAGCAATACCATCAACCACCTGATGGCTTTGAAAGCCGAGGGCGAGGAAAAATATCTCACCAGCCTGCAACGCCGTGAGATTTTCCAAAACCGAATCAAACAACAACAGCAAAACCTGAGCGGCCTGCACCAAGCCTACAACCGCTTCGAGGAGCTTTTCAAAAGCTACCAAGCACTGGTGCGCCGCAACAAATGAGTGGTAAGCCGCAAGTGATCGGTGGTTTGACAGCAGGCGAATTATGGCTCGCAAAAAACTTGATGTGGAAATTATTTTTTCGCCAAAATCTTCGTAACATTGCACCCGCGTTTGGCAACAATCGGGATGTAGCGCAGCCTGGTAGCGTACTTGCATGGGGTGCAAGGGGTCGCTGGTTCGAATCCAGTCATCCCGACTGAACAAAAAGACGGCCTTTCGGGCCGTCTTTTTGCGTTTTGGGCAATTTTTGCCCAAAACGTTAGATTGCTCTCGAAAAACACGAGACGGCCGCAAGCCGTCTCGTGTTTTTTTGCCATGCCTCCTTCGTTGGCATGGCAAAAACTCGTTTATCCATAATTCGCGTTTTTTATACTAATGTTTGAAAAACATTGTTTTGTCGCATCAAAACCCAATCACCGAGGCCTGTGGCACACAGGCCGGTAGCGAGAGTCTGCAACGGCCTGTGTGCCACAGGCCTCGGTGAAAAACCGGACATCGCTCACAAAAGCATCCGTCAGAATAATGTTTTTCGGCCA
>JALOMD010000102.1 GCA_025455595.1 Cytophagales bacterium
AAATCGTGGCCCTGCGTGCCGAGCCGGGGCGGAATGTCAACCACCAGCACGTCGGTTTGCAGAAACGACCGGAATTCGGCGAGGTGTTCGGCAGGGATTTCGGGTTGCAGGCGAATCAGGTACGGCGCGATGCCTTTCTCGGCCAGCACGCCCAGCTTTTCCGGCGATGTGGTGCTGCCTTTCACGACATATCCTTTTTCAAGCAGAAATTCGGCCAACGGCAAGCCCAGCCAGCCACAACCCAGCACGGCGATTTCGGTCATTGGTTCTTTTGGTTTTGAGGTTAAAGCCGTCACTGGCATCACGCCTCGGCGTGATGCCGAAGTATAGACCAGCGTCCGCTGGTCGCAAACCGTAAGGTTTGCAAAAATTAGGTGTCAATGAAAATGATTTGGGAATGGCGTTTTGGGCAAAAAATGCTCAAAACGCTTTTCAAGTTTCGTATCTCAGCGTGGTGCCGACCTTTGCGAGCTTCGCTCGCGACCAGCGGACGCTGGTCAAACAAAAGGCACAAGCGGACGCTTGCGCCAGACACAAGGCGTTTTGGGCAAATTTTGCCTAAAACGAAAAACGTCAAACGAAAATTACAACAACTCCGCCACGTGTCGCTCAATGCTTTCGGCGATTTTCCGGGTGGGCAGGTCGTTGGTGTCGCCGTCGAACGGGTCTTCGATTTCCTCGGCGATGAGTTCGAGGCTGGCCAGCACGTAGAACACGAACACCTGCACCGGTATCATCCAATAGCCCAGCGCAAACACGTAGCCGAAGGGCAGCGTCATCACGTAAAAGAAGATAAATTTCCGCAGAAACGAACTGTACGAATACGGAATCGGCGTGTTTTTGATGCGTTCGCAGGCTCCGCAGATGTCAGCCAGCGACTGCAATTCGGGGTTCAGGGCCAGCAGTTGTCCGTCGCGGATGCGGTTTTCGGTGTACATGCGGTGTACACGACCGAAAATCAGGCTCGCCACTTGGTTGGGCACGTGACGGGCCGGATCCAGTTCGCCGATTTCGGGCAGCCGTTCGTCCAACGCCATCCGGGTATCTTCCGACCGCAAGTGCGTCGCCAGTGTGGAGGCAAACAGCGGAATGGTTTGCTTGAAAAACACCCGGCTGGCTTCGTCGGTCGGTTCCAACATGCTGTTGAGTTTCAGGGCAAGGTTGCGGCTGTTGTTCACCAAGCTGCCCCACAGCCGACGGCCCTCCCACCAACGGTCGTAGGCACTGTTGGTACGAAACACCATCAGCAACGAAATCACGAAGCCGAGCAGCGTGTGGATGACCGTCAGGTTGCTGATGCGATTGTCCTCGGACAGTTTCCAATATTCGAGTTCCAAAAACGCAATCAGCCACGCGTAAGCGGCCAGCCCGACCATCAAAGGGGCCAACCGCCGCGCCGTATCCGATTTGGGGACTCGGAAAATGAACGTGAACCAAGTTTTGGGGTCGTAGGAGAGCATTTTTTGTGTAGCGGATTTGTCCAAAGTTAATCTTGCGTTTGGCGTTTCGGGCAAAAATTGCTTAAAACGGCTTCCGGTCAAAGGCAAAACAAAAAACTTGCCCGCAAATTCAGTTCAGGAGTCCGAACGCAGAGGACAGAAAACGTGGGTAGCGACAGGCGGTAGTGCAGGCGTTTCAGGCGAAAAACGGCCAAAACGCCTACATCTGGTTTCGGACTTCAGCTCGTTCGGAAATCGTGCTATTTTTACGCCAAAACCATTCGAAACGCTTTTCAACCCCACCCGTCTTATGCGCCTCAACAGAACGTTTCTATTCGCAGTTGTCTTCTTGTGCTTTGTCCGCGTGGCAACAGGCCAGTCGGTCACGGCCATCCTCGGCGCGTTCGACGAAGAAGTGCGCATTTTGCAGGCTTCGCTCAAAGACAAAAAAGAAGAGACGGTCAACGGCGTGCGTTTTGCCATTGGCACGCTGAACGGCCGCCGCGTGGTAGTGGCCGAGACGGGCGTGGGCAAGGTAAACGCTGCCATGACCATGGCCTTGCTGCTGCATGTGTACAAACCGGCGCAGGTGCTGTTTACGGGCATTGCGGGCGGCTTGAACCCCGACCTACAGCCCGGCGACATTGTGATTGCCAGCCGCGTGGCGCACCACGATTTCGGCACGGTGCTGCACAACATGCAGCCGAGCCGCCAAACGCGCAACCCGATTGACCGCGAACTGAACCCGGAGTATTTTCCGGCCGATTCGGTGCTGCTGTTGCGTGCCCAGCAAGCGGCCCGCACGGCTCGCTTCGACAAGCTGACGCTGACTAACCAACTGCCGCAGGTAGTGGTGGGCACAGTGGTAACGGGCGATGTGTTTGTATCGTCGTCGGAGAAGGTGAAGCAATTGCGCCGCGACTTCGGGGCCGATGCCACCGAAATGGAAGGGGCGGCTGTGGCGCAGGTGTGCTGGCAATTGAAAACCCCGTGCATCGTCATCCGCAGCCTGAGCGACCGGGCCGACGAAAACGCCCGTGGCGACATGATGACGTTCTACAAAACCGCCGCCAAAAACTCGGCGGCATTGGTGACAGAGATTTTGGGCAGGCTTTGATTCGTTTAGCGTTTTGGGCGTTTTTTGCTTAAAACGGCTCTTGTCTTGAATCGCGGATGAAACAGATGACGTGGATTGCACGGATAAACCTTCAGGTAATCAACCGCGTTTAGTTTGGCGTTTTTTATCCGTGTCATCTGTGAAATCCGTTTCATCCGCGATTCAAGACAATACAGGCGTTTTAGGCATTTTTATGTTTAAAACGGCAAGCTCTGCTTGGCAAACGGCTCTGCTGACACACCGGGCATTTCTCCGCCCGGAGCCACAAGAACTGGCGTTTTCCAGCCGCCTAAACTTTGTGGCTCGTTTTGTTTTGTGCGAATGCAAAATGCCTTATTTTTCGCAGGTTAAAAAGACCGGAATTGTTTCGGAAACACTTGTGAAATATTTGTTATGAAAGCCAAATACATCAATCCGTTCACAGACTTTGGTTTCAAAAAACTGTTTGGCGAAGAAGTGAACAAAGATTTGCTCATTGACTTCCTGAATCAGTTGCTACCCGAAAAGCACCGGATAAAAGGTCTGTTCTACAAGAAAACAGAAAACCTGGGCGTAGGAGAAGTGGATAGGCGGGCTGTTTTTGACATTTACTGTGAGAGTGAAAGCGGCGACAAGTTCATTGTGGAGATGCAAAAGGCGAAGCAGAATTTCTTCAAAGACCGCACCGTGTTTTACTCTACTTTCCCAATACGCGAACAAGCCGAGGCCGGGGATTGGAACTTCGAACTAAAAGCCGTCTATTGCGTCGCTATTTTGGATTTTGTCTTCGATGACCATTCGGATACGCCTAAGTTCGTACACAATGTCCGGCTCAAGGACGATAACTGCAAGGTTTTCTACGACAAGCTGACGTTCATTTTCTTGGAAATGCCCAAGTTCCGAAAAACGGAATCCGAACTGGAAACGGATTTCGACAAGTGGCTTTATTTTTTGAAAAACTTGGAGAAATTCGACGAAATTCCGGCTCGTTTGCGCAACCGGATTTTTGAGAAAGCATTTGCCATCGCGGAAATTGCCCGGTTCAACCCGGCGCAAATGGACGCTTACGAAACGTCTCTCAAATACTACCGCGATTTGAAAAACGTGATTGACACCGCAGAGCAGGAAGGACGGGAAATCGGTTTCCAAACAGGGATTAAAGAAGGGATTGAACAAGGGATCAAGGAAGGAATCAAGGAAGGAATCAAACTCGTTGCCCGTCAAATGAGGCAAAACGGCGTTTCTGATGAAGACATTCTGAAAAACACAGGGTTGACACCGGATGAAATAAGCAATTTATAGACAAACCATGTCCCTTTGGGAAAGCCGTGCGTTTTGGGCAAATTTTGCTCAAAACGCACGGTTTCAAAATACAAAACATCATTCACTGACTTCTGACCTAACTCATTCACCTAACAAATGGCCAAACAGCTCATCACCCAAGACCCTAACCTGCGTTGGTACAAAGACGCAATCATTTATCAACTCCATGTCAAAACCTTCTGCGACAGCAACGGCGACGGCATCGGCGATTTCCGGGGGCTGATTTCGAAGCTCGACTACTTGGAATACCTCGGCGTGTCGGCCATTTGGGTCATGCCGTTCTATCCGTCGCCCCTGCGCGATGACGGCTACGACATCGCCGACTACTACAGCATCAACCCCAGCTACGGCACGCTGCAAGACTTCAAGACTTTCCTCAAAGAAGCCCACCGGCGCGGCCTGAAAGTGATTACCGAACTGGTGCTCAACCACACCTCCGACCAGCACCCGTGGTTTCAGCGGGCAAGGCGGGCCAAGGCGGGCTCGGTGCACCGCGACTACTACGTGTGGAGCGACGACAACCAGAAGTACAAGGACGTTCGCATCATTTTCATTGACTACGAGCCGTCGAACTGGACTTGGGACCCGGTGGCGGGGCAGTACTACTGGCACCGGTTTTTCCACCACCAGCCCGACCTGAACTACGACAACCCCAAGGTGCAGGAAGAGGTGTTCCGCATTTTCGACTACTGGGCCGACATGGGCGTGAACGGCTTCCGCATTGATGCCGTGCCGTATCTGTACGAACGCGAAGGAACAAATGGCGAAAATTTGCCCGAAACGCACGCGTTCCTCAAGAAAATGCGGGCACACATGGACAAAAAGCATCCCGACATGATGTTTTTGGCCGAGGCCAACATGTGGCCCGAAGACTCGGCGAGCTACTTCGGCAACGGCGACGAATGCCACATGAACTACCACTTTCCGATTATGCCGCGCATGTACATGTCGGTAAAAATGGAAGACCGGCACCCGATCATGGACATCATTGACCAAACGCCCACCATACCCGAAGACTGCCAGTGGGCCATTTTCCTACGCAACCACGACGAACTGACGCTGGAAATGGTGACCGACGAGGAACGCGACTACATGTACCGCGTCTATGCCACCGACCCCACGGCCAAGAGCAACCTCGGCATCCGGCGGCGACTGGCTCCGTTGATGGAAAACAACCGCCGCAAGATAGAACTGATGAACGTGCTGCTGTTTTCGCTGCCCGGCACGCCGGTGTTTTACTACGGCGACGAAATCGGCATGGGCGACAACTTTTACCTGAAGGACCGCGACGGTGTCCGCACGCCGATGCAATGGACGGGCGACCGCAACGCCGGTTTCTCCAAAGCCAATCCGCAACGATTGCTGCTGCCGCTCATTTCCGACCCGGAATACACCTACGAATCGGTGAACGTGGAAAACCAGCAGGCCAACCAAAACTCGCTGCTGTGGTGGACCAAGCGCATCATCGAAACCCGCAAACGCTACAAGGCTTTCGGCCGGGGCGACATCCGGTTCCTGCACCCGGCAAACGCCAAGGTGCTGGCCTACGTGCGTTCGTACGAGGACGAGCAAATCCTCGTGGTGGCCAACCTGTCGCGGTTCCCGCAGGCGGCCGAAATTGACCTGTCGGATTTCAAAGGATACACGCCCGTCGAGGTGTTCAGCCAAAACACCTTCCCGACCGTCCGCGAGGAGCCGTACTTGTTCACGCTTTCGGCGCACGGCTACTACTGGCTGCTGCTGAAAAAAGCCGAAGTCTCGGTTGACACCCGCGCGGGCGGCTCGGTGCCCACCCTCGAACTCACCGACTGGGACGAACTGGCCGAGGCCAAGAAGGTGAAATTCTTGGAAAACCACGTCTTGGCCGACTACTTGCTCACTTGCCGTTGGTTTGGCGGCAAAGCCCGCGTGATTCAGAACGTGCAGATTGTCGAGAACATCAACGTGCCGGTGATGGAAGGCGACGCGGCGTTTTTGGTGCTGGAAGTGAACTACAACGAAGGCTTGCCCGAAATGTACGCCCTGCCCATTGCGCTGGCGTTCGGCGAGCAAGAGCAGAAAATCCGCGACAACCACCCGGCGGGCGTGATTGCCCCGGTTCACGTGGGCAAGCGGCACGGCGTGCTGTACGATGCCGCCTACAGCGAGGAGTTCCGCAACACGCTGTACCGCCTGATGACGCATCGCAAACGCCTGCGCATCGGCGACGGCGAACTGAACGCCTACGTGAGCCGCGAGGCCGAGAAAAGCATCCGTCACGACGGCGACGCGGTGAAGTCGAAAATCCTCAACGCCGAGCAAAGCAACACGTCCATTGTGTTCAACGACCGGTGGTTCTTCAAAATCTACCGCAAACTGGATCGGGCCAGCAACCCCGACCTCGAAATCACGCGTTTCCTCACCGAAGAGGCGGGCTTTGCCAACGTGCCGCGTTTTGCCGGGGCCGTCGAATACCAGCAGGGCAGAAATCCCGCAATGGTGCTGGGCATGATGCAAGAACTGGTGCCCAACCAAGGCGATGCGTGGAGCTACATCGGCGACGTGCTGAAGCGCTTCTTCGACCGCAAGCTCACCGAAGACCGCAACGTGAAGGTGCCGTCGCCGGTGGGCACGCTGCTGCATCCGGTTGACTTCGACCATATTCCGGAAATCATGCAAAACCTGCTGGGCGGTGCCTATGTGGAACGGGTGCGGCTGCTGGGCCAACGCACGGCCGAAATGCACTTGGCCTTGGCCTCGCGGCCGGACGACAAGGGCTTTGAGCCGGAGGCCTATTCGCTGCACTACCAGCGGTCTCTGTACTCGGCGTTGGTGTCGCAGGTGCGCAATGCCTTCGACTTGCTCAAACGCAAGCTCAACGCCCTGCCCGATGGCGTGCGGGCCGAGGCCGCCGAAGTGCTGGCCCTGCGCGACGATATCCTGAAGTTCATGCAGCGCGTCTATGAACGCAAAATCAACACGAACAAGATACGCACGCACGGCGACTACCACTTGGGCCAGGTGCTGTTCACGGGCAAGGACTTCATGATCATTGACTTTGAGGGCGAGCCGGCCCGCGCCTTCAGCGAAAGGCGGCTGCGCCGGTCGCCGCTGCGCGACGTGGCGGGCATGGTGCGGAGCTTCCACTACGCGGCGTTTTACCAATTGGTGCAACAGAACACCTACCGCGCCGAAGACATCGCCTACCTCGAAGGCTGGGCCGAGCAGTGGTACCACTACGTGTCGGGCTTTTTCATGCAGGCGTACATGGAGCAGGCCGGCGGCCGCGCCTTCCTGCCCGACCGGCAGGAAGACCTCGATTTGTTACTGCAAATCTTCATCCTCGAAAAAGCCATCTACGAACTCGGCTACGAACTCAACAACCGCCCCGACTGGGTGGTGATTCCGCTACGCGGCATCCGCTCGATTATGCGGGAGTATGAGGGGAAGTAGAATAGGACTCAGTTTGCATCACGGGCGTTTTGGACAAAAATTGCCCAAAACGCCTGTTTAGCACTTGAAAAAACGTTTTGGGCGTTTTTCGGCAATTCTATGAGTGTTTATAGTTACAGGACTTACGCAAAAGAGAAACTAAGTCCTTGAAAACGAAGCGATTATCTTTGGCAAAGGTTTTCGTGCGACTCACTCACAGTCAGCACCTTTGCCAAAGATTTGCGTAAGTCAAAGCTCTCTACTCTCAATCCATGCTCCAAGGCTTCATTGATAGCCACAGTAATGAGCTTTCCATTCACCGCCGACTACGTTCTGATGGGAGAACCTTCGGCGAGGCGGCCGAATTCATCCGCCACTCTGCGGTGGAGCATCTGTATTTCTTCAGAAATAACCAACAAATCGCTCGTTTCAAGGGTACAGCCCAGTATGTGAATCCTGCTGAGTCGTCTTTGATGCTGATGAAGGACTCGGTTGTGTAACACAACCATCC
>JALOMD010000103.1 GCA_025455595.1 Cytophagales bacterium
CAGTTCGCCCCGGATGTTGACCAACGCCCCGCCACTGTTGCCGGGGTTGATGGCCGCGTCGGTCTGGATGAACGACTCAATCGGGAACTGGCTGCCCAAGATGCCGATGTTGCGGCCCTTGGCACTGACAATGCCCGCCGTCACGGTCGAGGTCAGGTTAAACGGGTTGCCCACGGCCAGCACCCACTCGCCCACCTGCACGTCGCGGCTGCGGCCCAGCTTGACGGCGGGCAGGTTCTTGCCTTCCACCTTGAGTACGGCAATGTCGGTGGACGGGTCGGTGCCCACCATGCGTGCCTTGTACGACCGTTTGCCTTGCACCACTTCGATGGAAGTGGCTCCGTCAATGACGTGGTTGTTGGTCACAATGTAGCCGTCGGGCGTAAAGACCACGCCTGATCCTGAGCCGCTTACGCGTTGCTCACGTCCGCCGTTGCCCCCGCCGAAAAACCAGTCGAAGATGTCGTACTGATTCGCCACCGTGGAGGTGGTTTTGATGAACACCACGCTGGGCGTGCTGGCCGCCGAAGCCGCCACAAAGTCGGCGTTGACGGGCGAGGCGGCGTACATTTGACTGACTTGCCGCGCCAACGGCTGGTTCGGCTCCGGCATCAGCGGCGTTTGTGCCGGTTGGAAATACGAAAACAGAAACGCACCGAACAACCCCGATGCAAGGCTTAACAGGATGGTTTTCATAAGGCGGCCTCCCCCAACCCCCTCCCAAGGAGGGGGCTTTGTTAAAGACGGTTTGATGTTTTATTAAACTTTCGATTACAGGCGTTTTGGGCGTTTTTTGCTCAAAACGCTTTTATCAAGCTGGCGCAAGCGTCCGCTTGCGCCGAAGGCTTGACCAGCGTCCGCTGGTCGCGAGCCAAAGGCTCGCAAAAGACGACATCACACCGAGACGCAATTCTGGCAAAGAGCAAACGGAAAGCGTTTTGGGCGATTTTTGCTTGAAACGCTACAAGTTGCCTTCTGCTTCGGTTGACAACGGTTTTTGCAAACCTGTCGGTTTGCGACCAGCGGACGCTGGTCTGTGCTTGGGCACAAGCGGACGCTTGCGCCAGCTTGGGGTTTGATGGTTGTTTGAAATGTTCTGTTACAAGCGTTTTGGGCAAAAATTGCTCAAAACGCCACTTCGGTTCTTAAATAGATTCAAGTTCTTCGGGCAAATATCGTTTGTTCAAAATTCGCCCGTCAATCAGCAACTGGTAGATGTTTGTTTTTTCTTTGTCATGTCTGAAGCGATTGACAATGAAGCCGACTCTTGGGGTTTTTACGTTCTGTCCGAGGATTGTCCTTACTCGCTGCCCAATTTTGAATTCAAAAGATTCTTGCGCCAAACCCCAAAACTCCTCGCCTACTTTGACACAGACTTCGGGCTTTGTTGAAGTTGTCAGCACGGACATCACCTTCAGGTAGAATTTCGATTGATACGTGTAAACTGTACCAGCCCAAACTGTTTTGTTTAAAACCTCAGCATCTACATTGTGGAGCCTATGGCAAACGCTGAAAGTAATTCCGATAGAGTCTGTCCTTTTCCATGCAATCGTGACTACTGCACGATTGTGAGCAAATGAAAAACTGTAGTCGTCATTGCTGGGATTTGTCACCGAATCAGCCAGTAGCTTATGAAACGCAACGAGTTTTGTCAGCGGAATGGAGTTCGAGTCTGTCCACACGAATTTCTCTCCGAAGCCGATACTGAGTTCCCCACAACAGTGAATCCTTGCATTTTTATCCCAAGACAAATCGGGTTCGCACACGATGTTGTTTCGTTTCGCAATCAATCTTATGTTCTCAAACATCTTGTTGGTCTTTCGCCAGAAGCGTTTTAGGCAAAAAACGCCCAAAACGCCGTTTAACATTCTTCATTGGCACAAGTTGGCATGGTGCCAGCGATGTAAGTCGCCGAGCCTGTTGCCTCAACTGCTGGTCAATGCAGGTTATCTCGCAAGGCAGCATGACCAGCGTGTTTTTTACTGACGACTGACCACTGCCGACTGGCCACTAACGACTGAATTCTTCCTATCTTTACCGCATGGGAATACGTTCGTTTTTGGCAAAGCCGTTTGCCGCATCGGTGGTGAAGGCGCAGCAGCGCTGGTCGGCGGCACCGGTTGCGGCGCAGGACGCGGTGTTCAAATCGTTGATTGACGGCGGCAAAGATACGGTTTTTGGTCGTGAACACGGTTTCGGCTCCATCCGCAGCTACGAGGATTTCAAACGCCAAGTGCCCGTGCGCGACTATGAGGATTTCAAGCCGTACGTTCAGCAAATCATCGGCGGCCAAACGGACGTGCTGTGGCGCGGCCGCCCGATTTACTTCGCCAAAACGTCAGGCACTACGTCGGGCGTGAAGTACATTCCCATCACCAAAGACTCTATTCCGAACCACATCAACTCCGCCCGCAACGCCCTGCTCAATTACGTCCATGAGACGAACAACGCGGCTTTTTTGGACAAGAAACTCATTTTCCTGTCGGGCAGCCCGGTGCTGGACACCAAGGGACACGTGCCCACGGGCCGGCTGTCGGGCATTGTGAACCACCACGTGCCGGGCTACCTGCGCACCAACCAAATGCCCAGCTACGCCACCAACTGCATCGAAGACTGGGAGACGAAATTAGACAAAATTATTGACGAGACGCTGCCCGCCGACATGTCGCTGATTTCGGGCATTCCGCCTTGGGTGCAGATGTATTTCGACCGCATCATGGCCCGCACGGGCAAGAAAATCAAGGACGTTTTCCCGAATTTCTCGCTTTTTGTCTATGGCGGTGTCAATTTCGAGCCGTACCGGGCCAAGATTTACGAATCCGTCGGCAAAAAGATTGATTCGATTGAGTTGTTCCCGGCTTCTGAGGGTTTCTTCGCCTACCAAGACAAACAAACCCACGAAGGGCTGCTGTTGTTGCTGAACAGCGGCATTTTTTACGAATTTATTCCGGCCGAGGAGTTTTTCAATGCAAACCCGACGCGCCTGGGCATCGCCGACGTGGAAATCGGCAAAAATTACGCGCTGATTGTAAACAACAACGCCGGTTTGTGGGGTTATAACATCGGCGACACGGTGAAGTTCGTGTCCAAGAATCCGTACCGGCTGGTGGTGACGGGCCGCATCAAGCACTTCATCTCGGCGTTCGGCGAACACGTCATCGGCGAGGAGGTGGAGAAAGCGATGCAGTACGCCATGCAGCAACAGCCCCAAACCGAGCTGATTGAATTCACGGTGGCCCCGATGGTGACTCCGCCCGACGGCGGCTTGCCGTACCACGAGTGGCTGGTGGAGTTTGCCACGCCGCCGCCCGACTTGCCGAAATTCGCCGCCGACCTTGACCGCCGCCTCACCGAACTGAACGTGTATTACGACGACCTGATTTCGGGCAACATCCTGCAGACGCTTCGCCTCACGCCGCTGCGCAAAGACGCGTTCCGCGACTACATGAAGTCGCAAGGCAAGCTGGGCGGGCAAAACAAAGTGCCCCGCCTGTCGAACGACCGCAAACTGGCGGACGAACTGAGCGGATTTCGGATGGCGGAAGGCGGATTCAGTAGGCAGTAGCAGCGGCGGGTGGCAGTCAAAAGGCGTTTTAGGCAAAAATTGCTCAGAACGCCTTTTGAACACCCAGGTCAGACGCTGCGCGTCAGACCGGAAGCACAGGCTCGGCCTACGTTTTGGGCGTTTTTTGCTCAAAACGGTACTCGAACACAAGATTGTACAGCCTTTACGGCTTCGAACCATTAGTCTTGCATGAACGACAACAAAAAACGCATCGCCATTCTCGGCTCCACCGGCTCCATCGGCACGCAGGCGTTGGACGTGATTGCCGCCCACCCGGACTCGTTCGGCGTGGCGGTGCTGACGGCCCAGAACAACGCCGATTTGCTGATTGAACAGGCCGCGAAACACCGGCCGCAAACAGTGGTGATTGCCAACAAGACGCTGCGCGACAAAGTGGCTACGGCATTAGCCGGGCTGCCCATCAACGTCTATGCGGGCGAAGAGGCGTTGGCCGCCGTGGTGCAGGGCGGCGACGTGGACATGGTGCTGACGGCACTGGTCGGCTACGCCGGGCTGCTGCCGACGCTGAAGGCCATCGAAGCCGGGAAAAACATCGCATTGGCGAACAAAGAAACGCTGGTGGTGGCCGGCGAATTGGTCACGGCCTTGGCCCGCGAAAAAGGCGTGGAGATTTACCCGGTTGACTCCGAGCATTCGGCCATTTTCCAGTGCTTGGCGGGCGAAGCGCACAATCCCATCGAAAAAATCATCCTCACGGCTTCGGGCGGGCCGTTTCGGGGAAAAAACCGCGAATTCCTGCGCACCGTCACCAAGGCGCAGGCCCTGAAACACCCTAACTGGGACATGGGGGCCAAAATCACCATTGACTCGGCCACGCTGATGAACAAAGGGCTGGAAGTGATTGAAGCCAAGTGGCTGTTCGGCTTGGAGGCCGCGCAGATTGACGTGGTGCTGGTGCAGTTCCGCGATGGCAGCATCAAGGCGCAAATGGGCTTGCCCGACATGAAACTGCCCATCCAGTATGCCCTCGGCTACCCGCAGCGGCTGCCGTCCGACTTCCCGCGTTTCGATTTCTTGAACTATCCGTCGCTGACTTTCGAGGCACCTGACAAAAAGACATTCGTAAACCTGCAACTGGCCTACGACGCGCTTTCAACAGGCGGAAACATGCCGTGCATTGTCAACGCGGCCAACGAAATGGCCGTGGCCGCATTTTTGCGGGACGAAATCGGCTTTTTGGAAATATCGGACTGGATTGTGCGTTGTATGGCCAAGGTGCCGTATGTGGCGCACCCGACGTTGGAAGACTACATCCAGACCGACCGCGAAACGCGACACATAGCGAACGGATTGCTGGCAGTTTGATGTTAAACCTACAGTCATAAGTGGTAAGTCGTAGGTGGTAAGTAAAGTTGCCTCCGGCTGACAATTAGCGTCCCGGCATGTTGGGATTCACTGTGATTGTCTAACATTTTCCGTTTTGGATGATTTTTGCCCGAAACGCAACATTTGTAGGGGCGGGGCTTGCCCCCGACACGTCGGGGGCAAGCCCGCCCCTACGGTTCGTGTATTCCGGCGGTTTTGAACCGAAACGGAAATGTTAGACAGTCATACTGTGAAGTTGCTGTACAAAAAGCCGTTTTGGGCAATTTTCAGGAAAATTTCTGCGACATAAGTAATAGGTTGTCAGTCGAAAACAACTCAACTTACGACTTACGACTATTTACTTGGAAACCCATGAACTACGTACTGATACCCGTCAGGCCCGCCAAAACACATCAAATCATTGCGCGTGACATTCTGCTCAAACTGGTGCGGGGCTTAGACATCCGATTGTGGGAACCGATTCAAGAAGCGGCTTTGCGCGACGACGACGAGAAGAGCCTCTCGACTGATGTGACGGTGTTCGACAAGCAGGAAAATGCCCGTGTGTGCATTGAGATATACAAACGTCCGTTCAGTGAAAATGCGCGGCTGAAGCGGCACGAAGAATTGGTGAACTATTATCCTGACATTGAAGAGGTGTCTTTCGTGGTGTACCGCCCGTTGCTTGAGTACTACGAGTACCAAATCGAGTCTTGGCACCGAATCAGCCAGCGACACGATACGATGGAAGCCACCAGTTATTCGCAAGTGCTGCAAATGGACTTGGCCCTTGCGTGAACACACAGCCGTTTTGGGCAAATTTTGCCCAAAACGCCGCAAGCCCTGAAAGGGCGTGATACCATAGCACCGGGCATCGCCCGGTGGAACCGATGTGACACGGCGTTTTGAGCAAAAAACGCCTAAAACGCCGACTTGCAACCTTTAACCTGCAACCTTACAACTTTAAAACCTTTTAACCCTTCATTTCAGTATTGATGGAAATTGTTGTGATGATTGCCCAGTTGCTGCTGGGTTTGTCCATTTTGGTGGGCGTACACGAGTTAGGCCACTTCATGACGGCCAAGTGGTTCAAGATGCGCGTCGAGCAGTTTGCCTTGGGCCTGCCGCCGCAGATGTTCGGCCTGAAATTCCTTCCTTCCAAGATATTCAGCATTACCCGTGGCGAAACCGAGTACTTGCTTTCGCCGCTGCCGCTGGGCGGCTACGTGAAAATAGCGGGCATGATGGACGAGTCAATGGACACCGAGCAGATGGCCAGCGAGCCGAAACCGTATGAGTTCCGCAGCAAGCCCGCTTGGCAACGGCTCATTGTGATGATGGGTGGCATTGTGGTGAACGTGATTACGGGCATCGTGATTTTCGGGATGCTGCTGTTTATCTACGGCGAAGAATACCTGCCCGCGAAAGAGGTCAAATACGGGATTGCAGCGGGTGAGATTGCCAGACAAATAGGACTGCAGAGTGGCGACAAGATTGTGGAAATCAACGGACAGCCTTTCACTAATTTCGGAGACGTGTACAGTTCCACCGTCCTGTTGGGGTCTGGCAGCAGCTACACAGTAGAGCGGGATGGCAAGCAGATAAACGTCCCGATTCCGGACAAAATACTTGATCAAATCTCCGACAAGAAATCGCAGAATTCGGATACGTTCATAACGCCGCGTTACACTTTCTCGGTTGACACGGTGTTGCCGCCGCCTCAACCTGGGTTTTTCAAGCGTTTGTTTGGCGGCGATGTGGAAGTGAAAGAAACCCCGGCCCAGCGCATCGGTTTGAAATCCGGAGATAAAATCGTCAAAATCAATGACACACCCATCCGGTTCTTTGATGAGCTGAAATCTGCTCTCAATGCAAACAAGGGCAAACAAGTAAACATTACGATCAATCGGAACGGTGTGGACAGGCAGGCTTCCGTTCTGCTGGATTCCACCGGTTCCTTGGGTTTTGTTGCCCGCCGAGATGAATTCAAGAGAGCCACGATAAACTACTCCTTCGGCGAGGCGTTTGCCAAGGCACCGGGACGGGCCTTCGGTGTCATCAGCGACCAGCTGAAGGCATTTGGCAAGATATTCCGCCGCGAGTTGTCTCCCACCAATTCGCTGGGTAGTTTCGTCTCTATTGGCAAACTGTACGGCGGCACTTGGGACTGGGAACGCTTTTGGACATTGACGGCCGTGCTTTCGATGGTGCTGGCGTTTATGAATTTCCTGCCCATTCCGGTGCTGGACGGCGGCCACGTAGTGTTTTTGCTCTACGAAATGGTGGCCGGCCGCGCCCCGTCGCAGAAATTCATGGAAGTGGCCCTGCGGTTCGGCATGGTGATTCTGTTCGGGCTGATGGCCTTGGCAATCGGCCTGGACTTTTACCGGTTGGTGAGGTAAAAGCCCCACCTCAGCCCTTTCGCACAAGGCTGGCCCACCAAACTCTCGTTTGGCGTCCTCCAAGGGGAGGGTGAAAAGATTTTGGAACGAAAAAGCGTTTTGGGCAAAAAATGCCCAAAACGCTTTTTTACTTGCCTCATGCCAAGACGAATGTATAATGCCGAACCGGAATAAGACTCTGGAAATCAGTTATTTACAGGACTTACGCAACATCTTTGGCAAAGGTGCTGGCTGTAAGCGAGTTGCGCGAAAATCTTTGCCAAAGATAATCGCCTCTTTTTCAACGACTTGACCTTGCTCTTGCGTAAGTCCTAATTTAACCAGGCATGAATACGCAAGACTCATCCCGTTTTAGTATTGTATCTGATTTGAATAAAGCGATTGACGCACAAATTCGCTGAAAACTGCTTGAAACGATTTTTTGGCAACTGGCTTTTGTAGTGTTTTTCTGCATGTTTGCTGAACGTCTGCGTAAACTCAAATAGTGATGTTTACCTGACAACTCTCAACACTGCGACAAACTGCCATCTGGGCGACAGGACTTTGTTCAACAATGGAATGTGGTCGTATAGTTTGATATTCCTATTGATTTTTACTACTTGTAACCCCACTGTCTCACACAGAGCAGCAAAACCATCTTCCGTAAAGTAACGCCGGGGTATGTTGACCCCATACGCCCAATTTCCTACAAAGTCCATCATTTTCAGCATTGTACGGGAGTAAAAACCGTACTCGAAATGATCCTTGACTATTATTATCCGGCTTACACGAGCAGCCTCCGCCAATAATACAGGCGTGTCCTCTCCGGCATGATGCAAAACATCACAAATAGTCGCCACATCAAAATCCCTGTCTTGGAAAGGAATATGCTTGCCGTCGAACTGACTGTATTTATACCATTTCGGATTTGATTTCAAGCCTTGAGGCAATGGGTGAATATCTATGCATTTCCAATTGGTTCGGTTTGTTTTCTGTGCTATGTTTTCCGCAATAATCATATCACCGCACCCGATATCCAAGCAGTCATGCACACTTGTGCCAGTGGGTAGTTGTCCAAGAATCTCTTGAGCAACTATATCTGTCAAGACTGCAATGCGATGGCTATGGGAGGCCCTTTGGTGAAATCTGATCAGAAACCTTCGCAAAAGGTTTTTCCGTGTATTTCCTATTGGAGAACTCATGAAGAACAAGTCAGTAGTTGATATTTGCTTCAAGCGTTGCTTTGTACACTGTCGTGACACCAAAAGTAGAAATCTTCATCCAAGGTTGAGCACGGAACCGGGAAACCAAACTGGCTAACCTTTGTTTTTCCATTCGGTCTATGTCCTTTTCAGGTACGGGTATGTACAAATCAACCGGTTGGCTGGGGACAAACCTCGTATTCTCTGCGAGTTTGAGAGTGCACAAGAATGCACCTCCCATGGCTGCATGGTCGGCAAACCTATAGGAATAATGAGGTGTTACAAAAACATTGGCTCGTTTGTTTTCTGTGTACAAACGCTGGCTCATAACGTACATTTCCACCGCCTCAGAGTGGTTGCTTTGCTTTTTGAGTTTCAGAACATGTTGCAGGACGTTAAGGGGAATTGTTACGAGTCCCAATGCCAAGACCCATTTGAAGCCTTTTGCCGGTTGCAATGAATGCACTTTGGCGAGTGTCAGCCATAAACACACTGCAAAAGGCGCAAAGTACCTTTTTTCTTCTACATAAGTCCACCCGACAAGGGTTGTTGAGGGACCGAGTATCACCGTGAAAGCGACCAAGGAAAAGACATTGGTTACGATGGTCAGTGCAATGAAAGTATCTACTGCGGCATCCGTCCCCCATAGGTCTCCTTTCGTTTTTGCACGAAGAAATTCACTTTTCTTGTGGATTTTGTTTAGGTGTTTATACCTTTTTATCCAGAAGCCAAGAATTAGTAAGGTGATGAGAACAGTAAACACCGCTATGATTATGCCTGAGTAATAACCTATGGCCTGGTTTGCCAGTTTTGCCACTACCGTTTCAGCAAAGCCAATGTCAAAGTAGCTGTCTGCTACAAAATTCGTTGTTTGTTGCAAGTCTTTCCAATACAATGTTTTTAGCAAGTCAGGGTGTCTGTTCTCCAAATAATCGCTGCCGCTACGATTAATGAGTTGCAGAAAAAGCAACACCGTGACAATCAAGAAGGAAGCCAGGAAATAACGCCATGTATTCTTAGTTGTTATGGAGTGGATGAGCAACAAGAAGAAGGGTATCCAAAAAAACAAATAATAAGCATAGCGAAAAAAGCAACTCAAGTAGGCGGTCAACGCGATGCCTGCCGCAGTACAATACTTCATCCATTTTTTTTCAGCAGAAGCATTAGAAGCAGTGGCATTGATTAGAGAGACGGTTAGAGCGACGGAGGCGAGAAAAAAGCCCAAGGAGAACAAATCAGAAAGCCCACAATAGAGGAACATGACGGGCGAAAAAATAAAAAAGCACCAAAACACCCAGTTCTGATGTGGTTTTGACTGAGGTATGTAATGGTTGAGTATCAGATAAGATCCAAATAGGACAAGAGAAATCGCAGCCAAGGACGATAGCCATATAGAAAAAGACATGGAGAAGGATGACATCAGGGCGGCAAGCACGTACTCAACACCAGGGGCGAAGGTTGTGTCAGGAATATGCCGAGCTTTCGATATGTCTTCGCAGTAGCTATATGCCTGCGTAAATCCGTAACCTTTTTGATAAGATACAACTCTTGCGGTTTGCAGTATTGTGTCGTCTATGATACGAGGGGAAAAATAAAGAAACAAACCTGTGTATGACAAAACTGCGCATAAAAACACTATTCGTTCTTTTGATATCGGCATCGTTGCAAGGTTCTATTTGGTCTTCAGTCCTAAGATACTGTAAAAGAAACTATACAAAACCAGTTGCACCCCCAAGACAAATAATGTAACCGCCGGAATAGCCAGACGAAACGTCTCAGAAGGATTAAGCAAATCGCCAAAGTTGTTATATACCCAAACGTTCAACAGGCGTACGGATAGGAAAACTCCTGTAAGTAGGAACACAAGTCCTGTAATAACGCCCCGCTCAAGCGTAAAGAAATCGAACAACCGTTTGGGAAGAAAACTTTCAGGCAATAATCCCTCGCGCACTGCAAACATACATGTGAAGTAGTAAAACGTAATGCATTGAAAACCGATGAAAACCAATGCGCACGTGTAAAGCAGGGTGTGTACGTCGAATCGGATGCTGTTTACTGTAACGGGATTCAGCACGATGATTGAAGAGAGCAAAATACCGGCAGCGAGCATCAACAGGCCTGGGATCATGAACAACCAACGCGGACTGTACAACAAAAAAAATCGCAAACTTCGCCATCCGTCGCGCCAAGTTCTCAAATGAGGCGGTCGGTTCCGTCCGTCGGGATAAAGCTTTGTCGGGACTTCAGTGACTTTCATCTGTTTCAAGCCGGCTTTTACGACCATTTCCAAGGCGAATTCCATACCCGTGGTTCTTAAATCCATGCCAAGTACGGCTTCTCTTCTGAAGCCTCTCAGTCCACAGTAAAAATCCCCGATTTTAGAGTGAAAGAACAGTCGGCCAATGAATGACAAGCCCGGATTGCCTAAGTACTTATGAAGAAATGGCATTGCGTTCTTCTCAATGCCTCCTTCGAATCTGTTGCCCATAACCAAGTCGTACCCTTCTCGCAATTTTATCAAAAACGGCTCCAAGGCAGAGAAATCATAGCTGTCATCCGAGTCCCCCATGATTATGTATTCGCTTGTAGCAGATTCTATTCCTCCACGCAATGCCATGCCGTATCCTTTCTCTGAAATAGGAACCACCCGTGCACCATTTTTGATTGCTATCTCTTGTGAGCCGTCTGTACTTCCGTTATCGGCAATAATGACTTCGCCATCTACTTGGTAATCGGTTAAAAACTTTTTGGCTTTCTTGACGCAAACTCCTATTGTTTCTGCTTCGTTGAGACAAGGCATCAAAATTGTTAATTCCAATTCTTTTTTTTGCATACAGGTTAGTGTGGTTGTTCAGAGACGCAAGCCAAGACTATACTCGTTTACAAACAAGCATACCGAATGCTCAAAATAACTGGTTTCAGATGAGATATAAAACACTTTCGACAAACTTGTTGTAGGTCAGTCTCAGTTTTGCCGTATTCAGTCCTCTGCTCTATCCAGCATCAGAATGGCGTTTTGCGGGACAATCACATATTTCTCGCCGTCGTACACGACTTCGATGGCGTTGCGTTGCAGGTAAATGGCGAGGTCGCCTTCTTGGGCTTGGAGGGGAAGGTATTTGATTTTGTCGTCCGGATTTTTCCACGGCTCTTCTTCCACCACGGCCGGTATCGGGTAGCCCGGCCCGACTTTCACCACGTAACCGGTTTGCACTTCCTCTTTTTCTTGCACGGTGGGTGGCAAATACAAACCGGTGGCGGTGCGGTCGGTTGGGCTTTTGGGTTTGATGAGAACCCGGTCGCCGACTATGATCAGGTTCTTCAGCGGGTTTTGGTTGACTTCTTGCATTCTTCTGAAAATCACTTTGGAACTGTTGAGATTTGAGCAAAATCTTCGGCAAAGATAAACCCGTTCTACGGCGTTTTAGCCATTTTTTGCCTAAAACGCCGTAGAAAGGTCTGTAATTGTTGTGTGATGGAAAAGGTGTGTCACAATGCAGGCAGCACCTTGCCGCGCACTTCGCCGAAGCCGATGCGCAGGCCGTTTTTTTCGCAGAAGCCGCGCATGATTACTGTGTCGTTGTCTTCGAGGAATTTCCGCTCAGTGCCGTCGGCAAACACTATCGGCTTGCGGCCGCCTTCGGTCAGTTCCAGCTGATGCGCCAACTGCTGGGCGATGTTCCAGTACAAATGCTTGAAATTGGAGCGGCAGACCGTCTGTTCGGCGGCGTTTTCGGGCTGGATGGCGACCTCCAGTTGAATGTCGAACGAATGCGGGCCGTGGCATTGCAGGTAAGGCAGTACGGGCGACTCCTGTAGCGGCCCGGCCGTGCGGAACGGCTCCAACGCATCGAGCGGCACCACCCACGGCGACACCGACGAGGCGAAGTTTTTGCCCAAAAACGGCCCCAACGGCTGGTATTCCCACGCCTGTATGTCACGCGCCGACCAGTCGTTGAACAATCACAAACGCCACTTCCAGTTCAAAGTCCATCCGTTGCGACGGCCCGAACGTGGGCAGGTCGGCATCGGGAGCCTTACGTTGGCCTTTGGGCCGGTGGAAGTCGGTGCCAGACACCACAATCGAAGAGGCGCGGCCGTGGTAGGCCACCGGCAGATGCTTCCAGTTGGGCATCAGCGGATTGTCGGGCCGGAAAAGCTTGCCCACGTTGGTGGCGTGTTCGAGGCTCGAATAGAAATCGGTGTAGTTGCCCACCCGCACCGGCATCAGCATTGCTGTATCAGATTGTTTGACCAGCACTTGGTTGGCCACGGGGCGCAAGGTTTCGTCGCTGGTGAGCAGTTCGGTGATGCGCCGTCGCACTTGCCGCCAAACGGGTCGGCCCAAGGCCATGAAATCGTTCAGGTAACGACTGCCGAAAACAGACGAGGCGTTTTCAATTTCGGGAAAGAAGCCGAGTTCGGCGGCACCGTGCAGGTCGAGGATGTGTTCGCCGATGGCCACGCCGACGCGCGGTTTTTCGCCTTTTTTGCTGAAAACGCCGTAGGGCAGGTTGTGGATGGTGAAGTCGGGATGGGAGCTCAAGGGTTGATGGGTTAAATGGAATTCGGAATGCGGATTTTGGAATGCGGAAAGGCATTCCCGCCAATTGCGGGATTTTCCTGCCCGTCCGGCAGGCGGGCAATACCGCCGATAGTCGGCATTTGTGTTTTGGGCGATTTTTGCCCAAAACGCCTGTGTGTGTCGGTTCCACCGGGCGATGCCCGGTGCTGGTGTATTGTGCCCCCTTTGGGGCGAGAGGCGTTTTGGGCAAAATTTGCCTGAAACGGCAGCCCCACCCCGGCCCTCCCCAAGAGGAGGGAGAAAAAAGCCCCCTCTTTGGGAGGGGGTTGGGGGAGGCCACGTTTTAAGCGATTTTTGCCCAAAACGCTTTACCCTATTTGGCTCCATGCCCCATGCCCTCACAGCGTTCCCCTGACGGCTTGTTCGCGTTCGATGGCCTCGAAGAGGGCTTTGAAGTTGCCTTTGCCGAACGACTTTGCCCCTTTGCGCTGGATGATTTCAAAAAACAGCGTCGGGCGGGGTTCGACGGGTTTGGTGAAAATCTGGAGTAGGTAGCCTTCGTCATCGCGGTCAACCAAAATGCCCAGTTCGCGGAGCGGCGTGAGGTCTTCGTCAATCTCGCCCACTCGGTCGAGCAGCGTGTCGTAGTAGGTGCTTGGCACGGTCAGGAACTCCACGCCTCGGTTGCGCAGGGCCGTTACGGTTTCGACGATGTTGTGCGTCGCCACGGCGATGTGCTGGATGCCCGGCCCGTTGTAAAAGTCCAGATACTCTTCGATTTGCGATTTCTTCTTGCCCTCCGCCGGTTCGTTGATGGGAAACTTGATGCGGCCGTTTCCGTTGCTCATCACCTTGCTCATCAGGGCGGTGTATTCGGTGGAAATGTCCTTGTCGTCGAACGAGACCAACTGCGCGAAGCCCATGAC